>VGIR01000015.1 GCA_016867815.1 candidate division WOR-3 bacterium
TGGCGGGTGTGGTTCTGCGATCTTGTGGTGGGTGGGTTAGAGTCGAAGAACGGCAGAATCAGGCGTTGCCCGGCGGCAGAAAACCCGCCGCCCGGCGACAAGGACTGTAACCCATGTCCTGACAATAAAGTGTAACCCATGTCCCGTCCGCGCCGCCCGGGGGACGACCCCTACCCTTGAATTGCGGAGCAGATGCCCGGCTCCAACCTGCTGAATATTAGTCACTTAGGACCGACTCAGTGCCCGGCCCGAATCCCGGTTTCGGGCATCGACTTCGCGGCGTCAGGATGTGTGATCGCTCAGGCTATTTTGGGCTATTTTGGGGACACTTTACTTAATTGACATGGATCGTGGCTTGGGACCTCGCTTGCCGGGGACCAGAACCCGACCGCTCTTGGCTTCGAGTGTCTCAACGAATTCGGGACTGCCCAAAGGTCGCCCGCTGCGCATGTGACGACGTAGAATCTCCGTGTCGGCGCTCTCCTGCTCGGCGCTGAGGTACTCACGCCAGTCACTGACTCGGCCGAGCATCGGCTTCACCTTCACCAGCACGTCATCCCGCTTCCTCACGTGCGCTGCCGCGCTCGACCACGAGTACAGCCAGGGCCGCTCGACCAGCCTCGCCCGTACCGGATTCAGCTCAGCATAGCGGACCGCGGCAAGAAGATACTGCTCGTCGAGCGGGTAGGACGAGAACCGCCCCTGCCACAGATACCCGCGCCAGTTCTCGCGCTGGTTCACACGCACCGTGTACCGGCGATGGGCCTCACCAATCGCTCGGGCAAGCCCCTGCTCGTTCTCGGGCACTGCCACCAGATGCACATGGTTAGACATCAGGCAGTAGGCCCAAACCTCAACCCGCTCCTGCTGACACCATGTGGCCATCAACCGCAGGTAGGCCTTCTGGTCCGCCGAACTGAAGAAGACCGGCTGACGCCGGTTGCCTCGCTGCACAACATGATGCGGTACGCCTGCTGCCACTACTCGCGCGATTCTGGCCACGAACAAGTCTACAGGGAGCTGCATCGGAGTCAACGGCGATTAAGTATTGTGTCCCCGAAATAGGAAGTTGTGCGCTTGAGCTGGCTGAGAGCTTGAGGCTAGTGCGGCGCAGTCGCCGTCCGCCAAACGTGCTTCTGAATCTACTCGGCAAAGTGAGTCCCTGCCACTCCCAAGTACCGGCACCGGGCTCGACACAGGCCGTTCGGCTAGCATCAGCTACCAACTCTTGCTCAGTTGCGCGGTCAGGCGCAGGTCGTTGTACTTCCCGTCGTCACCTGAGTAGGCAGCGTCACTGACGCCAACGCTGGCGTCGCATATCTTCCATATCGGGAATGACGATGTGAAACGCGCATCTATCCGTCTTGCGCCGCCAAAGGTCCCGCCGAGGCTCAGGCTGTTCGTCCACTTCTCGAACAGCGTGTACGATGGAGAAATGTCGAAGTAGATCCGGTTGTCAGATGTAGTGTCCATCACTGCCTCCGACGTGCTGTACCCGCAGCTCGCCGACAAGGACAGCGGGAACTCGAATCCCAGCCCATAGTTCAGGCTTGCGTCCCAACTCGAGTTGTCGGCCGATTCCGACACCGGGCCACGCGCGTCGTTGTAGCTGAAAGAAGCTCCGGGCGAATGCGAGACCTTGCCGGTCTGGAAGCTGTGACCTGCGCTTGCTGAAATCACGCTGCCCTCGAGTATCCTTGTCGCTGCCACGTTGGCCATTGAGTCCAGGCTGTCGCTGCTCTGGGTGTACGGGCTGTAGCTCACTTGCAGGTACGGTAGATTGGGGAACGCCAATCCCAGACTCGCCTCCCAATTGGTGAACCGCGACGTCATGCTCTTCAGCGTGAGCACGCGCATTGCTCTGCCGAGGCCGTCTTTCACGGCCTGAGTCAGCAGGTTGTCATGTTCACTCGTGTATTCGGCCGAGAAAGAGACGGCGTTGTCCAGGAAGCTGCGCTCGATTCCGGCGCCGATGGCCATATTGTCATTGCGCAGGCCCGGCGCGCCCAGCGACTGAAAGCCCGGCCCGACAAACTCGATCTTGCCGTACACCCTCGTATCCAGCGCTTTCAGGGACGGCTTCACCTTGAATGCGTAGTCAACCGAACTCGATATCCGAGGTCTAACCGCACTCGCGGCCCAAGCCGGCATCCAGTCCCCCTTTTCGACCGGCAGCCGCTTGTCCCTGGTCATCTCACATACCGCGACTTCGGATTCCAGCCGAAATGCATCCTTAGCCAGGCTCAGGTTGAACTCCGCGCCCAGAACGTAGTTCTCCTGCGGCCTCACGACTTCATAGGTGTCGGTTGTGTCGTTCGGGTTCGGCTGCTTGTTGCCCGCGGGCGAGGCTGTGTCGTCCCCGGCGTACAAGGCGGTCAGGTAGAAGTGAGTCTCCTCCTTCTTGCCGAATCCGAACCGTCCGGAGTAGAGCATCCGGGCGTACGCCCCCTGGGTCGAGTCCGAAACAGGGACCCGGCGCTGAGTGCGGCCCGCTGCAGCGGCTGTATACAGGTGCCATGGAGTTAGTTCCACGGCGCCGCCCAGCACCGGCGTGCCGGACAGGGTGTATGGCGTCCACGACGGATTGCAGGAGCCCAGTTCCAACCCCTTCAGCGACCAGGCAAACCCCGACAGGTTGGTTTGGGCCTCCAGCCACTTCCTCGGGTTCAGGAAGAGCTTGAACTTGTCCAACTGCTGCCTGAGCGGGTTCTCCTGCGTACTCAAGAGCATGTTGAGACCGAGCGGTACTCCGAAGAGCGAGAGCGTGGGGTTGATGTTGAACCGCAGCTCCGGCGTTGGTTTGACCAGGCTGTCGCCCGTCACCCTGCCATACTCACTGTACATGCTGGCGGAGCCAGAGAACTGCACCGGTCCGGCGCCGAGCGAAACTGCCAATAGCGGCGCGATCAGAGTCAGCACTCTTGACCTCCTGAATCGACTGGCCGTTGTAGCTGCTTCAATTCGGCTACCACCCGGCGGCTAGTGCTGCAGCACTATCGGCCCAGGCTGGGTGAGAGTCTTCACAACGTGTCCGTGTCCGTCGTCGAACTGGAACAGATACCAGTGTTCTCCGGCCGCGAGCGGCGTCTGGTAGACGAACCACATCCCGGCGACCGGTTCTCCACCTCCCGGTATCATCCTTTGTTGCACACCGTCAACCACGGCCGAGTGCTCAACCGGCAAGTCTCCGTCCGGATCACGATAGAGCACGCGATAGACGAAAGGCATCCCGGCCAGGCCGGAGTCAGGCTGCACCTGTCCTGAGTCGAGTACCGGCGCCCGGTTCTCGGCTGTGCCCGTGAACACCGGCTGGGTCAGGCGGTCGTTTCCGGGGTTGCTGTCACCCGCAAGGATGGTCTGGAACGATGCTTCGTAGCTGTTGCCCGGCCCGCCTGGAGTCCAGGCGCTGAATACCACGTCGGCCGTGACCCCGGGACCCAGGCCGTTGACGGTCCGCGTGTCGTGATACACCTGTGTTCCGGCCGAGTCCACCCGGCACGAGACAGTCAGCATGCGGATGGTATCCCGTCCGTAGTTCTCCACGACCGCTTCCGGCGCAACCGGCGTCTGGCCCGGAATTTCCAGCCGTGGGGCCAGGGCGTTCTTCACCCCGGCGTCAGCTCTCTCCTGCGGCCGGCCGGCAATCGCCAGGTTGGCGGCGTTGATGATGCTGTCGTACACCATATTCCCCGTGAAGGTGATGTCGTGGCAGGGGGTGAACCCTTCCGGCGCTTTCCCGCCCGCCGGCCGCACCCGCACGGTCTTGCCTTTGAGCGCGGGCGGTTCGGCCACGAGCACGTCAATCCAGCCGTCGCCCGCGGCCTCGATATGCCCTTTGAGTTTCAGTTCCACGGGTCTGGCCTTGGTTACCCAGCCCGGCTGGCCAAAGCTGTCCAGCTTGATGGAATCAGGAGTAAGTACGCCCCGCACGTTGACCGTGTTGCAGGGCTTCACGAAATCCGGCAGCGGCCTGCCGGGTGGCAGCTTCCACTTCCGCACCGTGCAGAACAGCCACTCCGGATCCTGGATGTGGAACGTCACTACGCCATCCTTCACCTCGCGCACGTGTCCGCGGTAGACTAGCTTCTCGCCACGGGTGTTGATGGTTACGCCGGTCGCGTCGTAGATGCTGTCCGACAGCCGGCCCTTGAGGGATACCCACTTGCAGTAGCCGATGCCGGGCGGCAGTTTGACCCCTTCCTTCATCGTCACGCGGCGCGTGTGGCAGTACTGCCACCCCGGCCTGGTGATGTGCATCGTGAACTCGCCCTTGTCCGGGTCTGCCGACTGGACGTGACCGTAGAAGTTGACTTCGGGAGACTCCCGCTCGTCCGCTCCGCTGATGGTCGGAACCGTGTCCAGGTGGCCTTTGGTAATCGTCACCCACTTGCACTCCTGCAGCCAGTCGGGCAGCGAGTCCGGGGGCTTCCACTTGAAGGTGTAGGTGGATTCCTTCATGAAGTCCGGTCCGCCGAAGTGTACTACCACCAGGCCATTCTCCCGGTCCACGCTCTGGACGTGCCCCCACGCGCCTTCGACATTGAGTGAGACGGTGCTGCTCTTGGCCGTGTAGGTGGTATCCTTCTTCTGCACCAGGATGGTGGCGTCCGAGCAGACGTTGAGCAGGCAGAAGTCGAGTTCCTTCCTTCCCACCTTTATCCGCGAACCCGGGTTCATCACTATCTTTCGCAGCGTGCCGGTGCGGTCTTTGAGCGTCACGGTCTTGGGCCCGTTCGGCTTGGGCTGTTCCACCGCTTCCACGTGGCCGGAGAACCGCTTCCAGGTCTGGGGCTTGTCCGTCTTCTTGATGGCGTCGCTTCTCTCGCTGTCCGCGCTCTTGCCCGCCTCCTGCATTGCGTCCTGCAGGTTCGCTCCCTTTGGCACACTGGCCAGGTCTTCGTTGAATTTGGTCGGCCAGTCCCGGCCGCCCCAGGTGACGGTCCTGTTCTTCTCGTCGATGATGCCGTCGCCGCTGGCTGTCGTCCCGCCGGTGCTCGACTGGGCGATGATGACGTGCGGGTCCGCGTTGGTCACATTGTCGATGAAGTTGCCGCTGTAGCAGGAGTGGTCAACGATGATCACCTTGCAGGTGCAGAGGCTACGCAGCCCGGCTGAGTCCAGAAACCAGCTCACCAGTTCGGACGCGGTCACCGAACCGATGTTGCCCCGCCGGCGGAACTCGAGGTTCCCGCCTGACGCGCTGCCGTGCCCGTTGTAGTAGAAGACGATGGAATCCCCGCACTTCACTCTGCCCTTGAGTCTCTTGATGGCGGCAAGCAACTCGCCTTCGGACTTGGCGCTGTCCATGTTCGTCACCCCGCGCTCGCCGACGAGCCTCGCGAATTCCCGCGCCCAGGCTTCCATCTGCGGACCCATCAGGGGATCTCCACCCGCGGCCCAGATGCCGTAGTTCTCAGCCCGCGCCGGGACCCACAGAAGGAGGACGGCCAGCAGCGCGAAACCCGCCGCCGGACCGACGTCGAATGACGGGTGCCGTCTCATCGCCCGCCCCCTTTCGTCTCCAGGAAGATGACATGCCTGTCTCCGGCCAGCTCCTCGGGCGTCACCCATATCCAGTTGCGGTTCAGGCTCGGCCACCAGTTGCGCACCTCCACGCCCAGCTCCCCGGTGGAGGCGTCCACGAAGACGTAGCGCGTCGGGCGCGCAAAGTAGGAGAGGGGCCGGTCGTTCACCCAACCGAACCAAGTCGGCTTGGAGAAGGTCTTCTGCCACGGGTTGTCGCTCGCCTCAGCCAGGGTGTCGGCCGGCCCCAGCGGCGCCCGGCCGAGAAAGGCCACGACATCGTGGTCCAGGCTCTCCGGCTTGATGACCTGCTTCAGGATGATGGCGACGACCTCTTCGCGCGTCAGCATCCGGGCGGTCTTCCCCATGGCAAGACGCCGAGTTTCGCTTGTCCCGCCCGGGCTGCCGGTCACCTGCCAGGCAAAGTCCTCGCCGGATTCCAGCGCCTGTGCAGAACTCGGGTAGACCAGACTGGTGCCGACCATGTCCCGTTTCTCGAACCACGGCAAGTTGACGCTCATCGCCTCCTCTTTGGTCTGGCCGGGCAGCAGTTGGACCAGCTTCAGGCCAAAGGTCACCCGGCCCGAGGGCCTCGGCACCGGTGGCGCCCAGACGAATTGAGGATACCTCGCTCTGACGGTGTCACCATCACGCGGCGAGATCAGCCTCGGCGGGCCCATCGGCTTCACTTCGAACCCGTTCGAGTCGCCGACATCGAACGGCTTCAGGACGAGTTCGAAGCTGTACCGGCCCTGAGGCAGAGTCCCCTGCCGCGTAAGGAAGGCCTCGTAGCCGGGCGCGGTCTTGGTCTCGTCAATGGTCACGCTGTGGTAGCCAAAGACCTTTGTACCCCGGGTCAGCGAGAACGTCTTCGTCTTCGCCCAGAACACCTGCCCCTGCCGCGCTTCAAGCACGAAACCTTCAAACCAGACGTTGTCGTAGGAGCTGTCGGAAACGACCGTGGCCTTCCACAGGTCTTCGATGCCGTACCGCCCCGGCGGCGGAACTGACAGTCTTACGAGTACCTGCGCGGCCGATGCAACCGCCAGCGAGATCGCTATCATCGCGGCGGCGAGGACGGGTCTGCGTCTCAACGTCTCTCCTTTCGTATCCTCGACGCAGTCAGTCACGCGCCTCGGGTGCCGGCTGCCTCGGCTTCAGTCTTCTGTGGTCAGGGAGCCCGCGTCCGGACCTTTCCGCTGCTCGATTCTACAGGTTGTCGTGGAGTCGCGTCAAGCGAAATCTTCGGGGATGGCTTGACCTCGCTTCAAGTGCGACGGACTAGGTGGTGTCGCTCTGGTCTTCGGCGCACTTGCCTGGCTCCGTAGGTGGTCAATTCTAGATGCGGCACGCAACCATCCCCGGATTCCTCCTCCGTGCAGGCTAGACTCAGGATCTGGCGTGGGGCGGACTGTAGGGCAACGGGCTGAGGAATCAACAGAACCGCAAGTGATCAGGTGACCTAGTGGTCAAGTGGTCCAGTGAGAAGAGAAGGGAGTGAGGAACGGGGTCAGAAGCTCGATGCCGGAGGCGAGAAGCGGAAGGACAGCGGTGCGAGATGTGACAAGGACCTGCGGAATACGGCGGCTTGGTCTCGCTATCGCTGAATGACGAGGCGGGCAGCAGTGCCCGAGCCAGCGCGGAGGAAGTAGACGCCACTCGGCGTGGCTCGCAGGTCGAGTTCCAGGGACCGCACGCCTGACGGCGCAGGAATTGCCTGTTGCACCCGCCCCGCGACATCCACAAGGGTAGCCTGCATCGGCCTCACGAGTGGGCGTGAGAACTCGATGCTGACTCGACCTCGGCACGGGTTCGGCCGGACCGCGACTCCAGCAGCCAGGTTGTAGAGGCCTTCGTATCCGCGTGCCTCATCAACCCCTATCGCCCAGTCGCCGAAGCCGAGAACCAGACCGTTCGCACCCACAGCCCAGGCATGGGTGCTGTCCAGAACGAACACATCGTAGAGGTCAGACGTGAACTTGCTCCCGTCCCAGATCCAGGTCTGACCTCCGTCGCTCGTGCGGAGTATCAGGCCCTTCTTTCCGACAATCGCGCCATGCAGCGAGTCACAGAAGGCAATTGCCTGTAGCCCGGAGTGCACCACACCGCCATTCCAAGTCATACCGCCGGTGGTCGTCTCGAACAATTCTGAATCAGAAATGGCCCAACCGGTTGTCAGGCTGGTCATCTTCAGGCGCTTCACGCCGATACCGGTCGCGATGATGGTCCACGAATCACCGCCATCGGTGGTGCGGCGGATGTTGCTACGGGAGTCGATTACCCACCCATTGAGCATATCAAAGAAGCTGATGTCAAACGGCTCCCCGTAGCCTCTAGTCCCGAGCGTATCCATGTCGAGCCATGTTGTGCCGCCGTCGGTGCTACGTAACGAGTTGCCATCCGGTGTCCATACACCGGGATGCCATATGTGTCGGTCGACGCGCGCAAACCGTGAGGACCCGATCGGCGATGCTCCGTAGTCAAAGTAGATGGGGTTAATTGAGGCCCACGAATCTCCGGCATCGGTCGTGAGTCCAAGCGCGAAGTGTCCGTACCACCACATATTCATAGGGTCGTACTCGCTGTACGCTCCTGCCACGAAGGCTGCCGACTCATCAAGAGCCAGCACGTCGCTCACTGGACTTACTGGAGGTCCGGCCGACGCCGGAACCCAATACCTTCCTCCGTCGGAGGTCCGAGCCGGCCAAAGAGCTGACGCCGCCCAACCGTGGAGGCTGTCGATGAAGTCAACGTTGCGGAGCGTCGCGCCAGACTGTGGCTTCGCTCGATCCCACGAAATGCCCGAGTCAGATGACGACCAGATTGCGCCACCGTCTCCGCAAACCCACGCGCGCTCGCCTCGCACGGCTGAGATGTCGCGAAACGCCTCTATCTGAGACGCCCCCGACCTGTGGCATAACGGTGGCTCATAGACGACCCATCCTCGTTCCTCAACTCCACACACGCGGCCTTCTGGGCCGATGTCACAGGCAACGCCGCGAGTGGTGTACCCGGTGAGAGAATCCCACGATGCGCCACCGTCAGTGGTGGCTGACCAGCCACAGACGAAGTAAGTATGGAAGCCCGAATTGAAGGAGCTCCGCCAAGCGCAGACTCCCGTATCCTGATTGGTGAAGCCAAGGCAGTCAACCCCACCAGAGGAGTACGGAAGGGGTACTTCGCCGACATAGCTCCAATGCTGTCCCGCATCGGTAGTACGATAGATTAGTGTCATAAGAGAGCACCATCCGTTCAGGCTGTCGGTGAACCACGAATTGTCATACGGCCGCCCCTTCAATGACCAAGTTAGCCCGCCGTCTGAACTGCGTAGATTCCTGTCGTTAATCACGACCCAGATGCAGTGACGTGTGATGAACCGAATCCGGCCACCGACGTACTGAACGTAGGTGGAATCCCAAGTCCCGCCATTATCAGTTGTACGATAGATGATGTCACCCTCGGCCGTGATGAGGCCGAAGCTCTGGTCCCAGAACTCGACGTCAACGAGATTGCGGGTCGTGAAACGAGGCACGCGGCGCCAGCACCCGCCGTTGTCCTCGGAGTAGAAGAACAGACCGTCCTGCCCGACCGCCCAGACATGGCTGCCGACGCTTGAGATGCCGGACAGCCTGCCGCCGGACAGGTAGTGCCACTCGTCGGCGGCCGCCGTCGCCGCGATGGCGCAGACCGCGAACAGCGCAAGTCGCTTCATGTTGTCCCCAAGAGGGTCGCATTAGTCTAGCTCTCGGCTGACCCCTGTCAAGCCGTCGGCCGATGATGCTGGACCCCGAATCCGATGTTGAGCCACGAAGACACCAGGAACGTCAAGCAGACAGAACTGTCTTCCGTCCTCACCCGCTCTATGTCTTGGAGCCTTGGTGGTGAATTCCTGTGTCGCATTCCGGGCTGAACCGGAGGCCTTGACCTGCGGCTGAGTTTGGGTAGAGTGTGGCTCGTGCTTAGGCAACCGATAGCATCTTCTGGAGGCGCGATGAAAGCCCGGACCCCTTTCCTTCTCCTGCTCGGACTGCTGGTGCTCCCGCTGGCCGGAGGTTGTGGGTCCGGCCGCGACCCTGCGGCGATCAAAGGCGGGCCTAGCGACTGGTTCTGGACCGGCTTGATTGCGGTCATCTCGCTCGCCGTAGGATTCCTCATCGGCGCGACGATGTCGCGGAGCGGAGGCCTCCAACTCAGCCATCGCCGTCACCGGAGCCGACGCCGCACCGAGTCCGGCTGGAACCGAATCTCGCAGCGCATCAAGGACGGGACGAGTCAGGGGTTGGCCGACTGGCGCAACTCCGGGAGCTCCGAAAACCCGGACTGGGCCGACCTCAGCCGCAGGATTGAGGAACGTGTCATCGAGGAGATGCGCAAACACCACGACTAGCTCCCACCTCCGCTCCGTCCCGTAGTCACACCACCCAGGCACCGGCACTTCCTCTCCTCGTTTCTGTCCCGATCCCGTTGTCTCATCCCTTCAGCTTCGCACGCAGTGAACCCCAGATCCGCCATACGGAAGCCAACCACAAGAGCAGAAAGACGTTCGAGGGTCCGAATGGATATGTCCGGTGCATGCCTGGTGCTCTTGGCGTCTTGGCGGTTCAGTGCCGAGTTCAGGGTTGGACCGGGCACTTGACCGCCGCGTTTGGCGCGGTAGAGTATGGAGCTCGATCAAAACCGGAGGTGTCGCTATGATGCACAATTGGTCCAAGATCCTGCTGGTCGGACTTCTGGTCCTGCTGGTCGCCGGCTGCGCGCCCGGAAACGCCAGATACAGCGTTGAGACGGGCCGACCCGCCAACTTCTGGGCCGGGCTGTGGCACGGCCTGATCATCGTCATTACGTTCATCGTCAGCCTGTTTGCGAGCGACGTCCGCATCTACGAGGTGAACAACGTCGGCTGGGGCTACAACCTTGGCTTCATCCTCGGCTGCTGCATATCTCTCGGCGGTGGCGCCCGCAGCGTCAGGCACCGCAAGGCCAAGAAGCGCGACTGGGACGAAGTCGGCGACCGAATCGCCGCCAAGGTCCGCGCCCAGTTCGCCGACGAGATGAAACGCGATGAACCGGACTGGGACGAGTTCAGCCGCCAGGTTGAGACCCGCATCCGGGACGAGTTCAAGAAATGGAAGGATTGAACTGACGTGCGGTTTGGCACAGCAATGAGCGAGAAAGGGATAAAGGGACAAAGGGATCGCGGGGCGAAGTTCCGGGACCGGGCACTCTATCCCTTTCTCCCTCGATCCCCCTGTGCCTTTGCCCTTCTCTCTTCACTCTTCACCCTTTCCTTTGCCGCCCAGTTCGTCGGCGAACCGAGCTACACGTTGCCGGCCGATGAGACGCGCATCGGCGACATCTACTTCAGCGGAACGATGCTCCGCATTGAGGGTCGGCTCGACGGTTCGGTACTGGCGGGATCCCAGACCATCAACGTTTCCGGCCCGGTCACGCGCAACCTCTTTCTCGCGGCTCAGAATATCGACGTGTCGGGCGCGGCGGCCGGCGACCTGGTCGCGATCGGCGCGACCCTCACCGTCAGCGGCCGCATCGGCGGTGCGGTCCGGGCCGGTGCCGGCGCGATCTACATCAACGGCGGCGTCGGTCAGGACGTGCTGGCCGGCGGCGCCGCGCTGGCCATCGGCAAGAATGCTGAGGTCCGCGGCGACGTAGTTGCCGGCTGTCAGAAGCTCGAAATCGCCGGCACGGTGCGCGGTGACGTAAAGGCGGTCGCCAATGAAGTCGTGATATCCGGCTCGATTGACGGCGATGTGGACGTGACCGTGGCCGACAAGCTGTCACTCACTCCCGACGCCCGCGTCTACGGCAACCTGCGCTACCGCTCGAGCAAGACGCTCGATGTCGCCAACCCCGACAACGTATTCGGTAACATCGAGCACGTGCAACTCCCCACGCCAAAGGAAATCGAGGACCTCAGGCAGATGAAACCCCGACCGGGGATGCTCGTCAGGTTCTTCCTGCCGTTTACGATTCTCTCGATAGTCGGAGCGCTGGTGGTCGGGTTCCTGCTCGTGGCAATCTGGAAGCATGCCCTCAACGAAGGTCTGACTCGCTCGCTCGGTCACTGGGGCCGGACCCTCGGCTTCGGCGCCATCGGGTTCCTTATCGGCCCGATGAGCATCGTGGTGGCGTTCGCGCTCATCATAACCATTCCTGCCGGCCTCATCGCCCTGGCCGCATACATTGTCTGCCTCTACGTGGCCAAGGTGCTCGCCGGCATGTTCACCGGCCGGCTGTTGTTCCGGATCTTCGGCTCGCCCGAGGTCTCGCTCTGGTGGGCCGCTCCGGTTGGCATCGCCATCGTATTCGCCCTGTGCGCCATCCCCTACGCGGGGTGGGCATTCTGGCTCGCAAGCATGGCT
Source organism: candidate division WOR-3 bacterium (assembly GCA_016867815.1). Taxonomy (NCBI): domain Bacteria; kingdom Pseudomonadati; phylum Caldifarciminota; species Caldifarciminota bacterium. Next base: position 11,904 of record VGIR01000015.1, read on the forward strand.
GTTGGTTTCGGGGTCCTTGCCGAACTGCTCGGCATGTCCCGCACCGCCTAGGAGGAAAACATGGCCCATTCAACGCCGCCCTCGCCGAGCGAGGGCGTACAGAAGTACATCGACCGCGCCAACCAGGCGCTTGAGGTCCGCAAACAGGATATCGCGCGGGCGAAGAAGCGCCGCTTCGACACCATCGCGGTTCACGGCCTCTATACCGCGACCGAGGCGATTGAGAAGAACCAGGGCGCGATCATCGAGCCGGTTTTCGCCAGCTCCGGTCAGGCCTACCGCGATTCGGACGAGATGGAGGCCGCGCAGGCGGGCCAGATCCCGACCTGGGCCTACATCCGCATCCATAACCCGACGCTCGGCTACCTCGAGGACACGCTCGCCCTGCTCGAGGCCTACGGCACCGAGGTGGACGCGGGCTGTGTGGTCTATTCATCCGGCATGGCGGCAATCGAGAACTTGACCGACACGCTGCTCGTCAAGCAGGGCAGCGACCCCATCAACTTCGTCGCCCAGTGCCAGATATACGGCGGAACCTTCCAGCAGTTCAACGTCCGCAAGATGCAGGAACGCGGCATCGAAGTGCGCTGGATTCTCGACCCGAACAACCTCGACGAGTGGCGGTCGAAGATCGACAGGAACACCCGGTTCCTGTACGGCGAGCTGCCCTCCAACCCCGGCCTGGTGTTCTTCGACCTGAAGAAGACGGTCGACCTGGCCCACGAACACGGGCTGCCGTACATCGCCGACTCGACCATCGCCACGCCCGCGCTGCTGCGGCCGCTCGCCTACGGCGCCGACATCGTGGTTCACTCGGTGACCAAGACGATGAGCGCGTCCGGCACCGGCACGGCCGGCGCCATCATCGCCCGCAAGTCGATTCCCTCGAACGTGGACAACGACCGGATGAAGGCTGACCTCTGCACCTACCTGCGCGAGTACCCGCACCGCGACCAGGGCGGTTGCCTACACCCGTACCAGGCACTGTCGTCAATTAATGACCTGCGCACCCTGCGCACCCGCGTGGACGTCTGGTCGCAGAGCGCGCTCAAGGTGGCCCGGTTCCTGCAGAAGCAGCCGGGAGTCACCAACGTCAACTACCTCGGCCTCGAGGACCATCCGCTTCACCCGCTGGCGAGCAAGTACCTCTGGCTGGCCGACTCCGAGTACGACGACCGTTACGGGAAGAAGGTGAACCGCTACGGACATCTACTCTCGTTCCGCGTGAAGGCAGGGCCCCAGGCCGCGCGCAAGGTCTTTGACCGGCTGCAACTCATCATGCGCGTAACGGACCTTGGCCGCGTGAAGTCCATCGCCACCATTCCCTCAATCTCTACTCACCTGCAGCAGGGCGAGGAAAGCCGCAAGATGGCCCACATCCCGCCCGACCTTATCCGGCTCTCGGTCGGAGCAGAGCATCCGGACGATATCGTAGCGGACTTAGAGCAGGCGTTGAGCGGAGCGAAGTAGATAGGGATCGAGAGATCAAGGGATCGAGTGATCGAGAGAAGCTCAGGAGCTACCGCGACCTCAAAGTGTGGCAGCGGAGCTACGCCACATCGCTGAAGGTGTATCGCCTGACCATCGGCTTTCCTGCAGGTGAGCTGTACGGCCTCGTGTCGCAAATGCGCCGAGCCGCCATCTCAATTCCATCGAACATCGCGGAGGGGTACGGGCGTCACAGTTCGGCCGAGTTTCTCCGGTCGCTGCGCATAGCCTATGGATCGAACTGTGAGTTGGAAACGCAGGTTATGATTGCCTGCGATCTGCGCCTGCTGACGGCCGAAGATTCCAAGGGTCTCCGGAACGACATCCACGAGGTGGAGCTAATGCTTGCCAGCCTGATGCGCACCATCAAGCGTCGCTCGATCTCTCGATCTCTGGTTCCCTCGATCTCTGAAAAGAGGTGACTGATCATCCTTCTCTACAGCACCAACCTACATTCCCCGGACGTGGACTTGAAAGGCGCTCTTCTCCAGGGCCAGGCCCCGGACAAGGGTCTCTACATGCCGCGCGAGATTCCGAGAATCCCGCTCGACGAGATTGTCGGGTTCCGCGACAAGAGCTACCCCGAGATCGCCTTTGCCGTCCTGAAGCGTTACACCCAGGGCCTGATCCCCGATGACGAACTGGTGCGGCTGTGCGCCGAGTGCTACAACTACGACGTGCCGCTGGAAAAGGTGTACGACCGGAACTACCTTATGCGGCTCGACCAGGGCCCGACCGCGAGTTTCAAGGACTTCGCGGCCCGGATGATGGCGCGGATGATGCGCTACTTCCTGAAAATGGGGACTGTACCTCCTGGTGGACTGTCCCCATTTTCGAATTCGGATCGTGTCTCAGACCATTCGGACAATCTCGTCATCCTCACGGCCACCTCCGGTGACACCGGCTCGGCGGTCGCCAACGCCTTCCACAACGTGGACGGTATCTCGATGGTGGTGCTCTTCCCGATCAAGGAGGTCTCTGACCGCCAACGGAAGCAGATGACCACACTCGGCGGTAACGTCTCGGTCATCGGCGTGGACGGTCAGTTCGACGACTGCCAGGCTCTGGTCAAGCTCGCCTTTGCCGACCCGGCACTGAAGCGTATCCGCTTCTCGTCGGCCAACTCCATCAACATCGGCCGGCTTCTGCCGCAGGCGGTCTACTACCTGTATGCCTGGGCCAAGCTGCAGGAGAAGGGCGAGGCAGCGGTCATCTCGGTTCCATCCGGCAACTTCGGCGACATCTGCGGCGGCCTGATTGCCCGGCAGATGGGTCTGCCGGTCGCACGCTACGTCATCGCCACCAACGCCAACGATGAGTTCCCGAAGTTCGTCGCCACGGGCAGGTACGAGAAGATCGTACCCTCGCGCGTCTGCATCTCCAACGCGATGAACGTCGGCCACCCGTCCAATCTGCCGCGGCTCGTGGCCTTGTATGGTGGCGCGATGGATGAGCAGGGCAAGGTCTCCAAGGAGCCAGACTTTGCGGCGATACGGCGCGACATCTACGCCGTCAGCATCGACGACGAAGGAACCCGACAGGCAATCAAGGACGCCTGGGCCAGGTACAAAACGATGCTCGAGCCGCACGGCGCGGTCGGCTGGGCCGGACTGGTCCGCTACCTGGAACCCTTGAATCCTGGAATCCTTGAATCCTCCCCTCTGGCCATCTCCATCGAAACCGCCCACCCGGCCAAGTTCCCCGAGGAAATCCAGCGTTTGCTCAGCGTCGACCCGCCGCTGCCGCCCTCGCTCGCCGGCCTCGACACTAAGCCGGAGCACTACGAGAAGGGTCCGAATGACTACGGGTGGTTCTCCGATTTCCTTAATCGGAAGTTCCCAAGAGGTTGAGTCATGCGCATAGATGAGAAACTGACCGAGTACGTAGTTGAGCAGGTCGTCCGGCTGGTCAAGACACCCAGCCTGGCTGGCCACACCGACCAGGCCATCAGCTACGTTGAACAAGAGCTGACCCGGTCCGGCATCAAGAACCGTCGCACCGGGCGCGGCGCGCTGCTGGCAACGCTTGAGGGCCGGGAGCCCGGCCCGCACCGGGCGCTGACCGCCCACGTAGATACATTGGGCGCGATGGTAAAGGAGGTGTCGAGCGACGGCTCGCTCGTGTTCACACCGGTCGGCGGCTACGCACTGGGCACGGTCGAAGGTGAGTACGTGACGATCGAACCCGGCTCAGGGAAGCCCCTCCGCGGCACCATCCTGTTCGACGAGCCGTCCGCCCACGTCAGCAAGAAGATAAACGACACCAAGCGCGAGTTCGACAACATGAGAATCCGTCTCGACTCCGAGGTTCACAACGAAAAGGACGTTGCGAGGCTCGGCATCGCAGTCGGCGACTACGTTCACTTCGACCCACGCTGCGAGGTGACCGAGACCGGGTTCGTCAAAACCCGTCACCTCGACGACAAAGCCGGAGTGGCGTGTCTGCTTGGTTCTCTGAAGGCACTGGCCGATTCAGGAACGCGTCCGCGCCTGACGACGCACTTCTTGTTCAGCACGTCAGAAGAGGTCGGGTTCGGCGCCTCAGCGGGAATCCCAAACGAAGTCACGGAACTGGTCGCCGTTGACATGGGCGCGGTCGGCAAGGGTCAGGAGTCGGACGAGTACTCGGTCTGCATCTGCGCCAAGGACTCAACCGGGCCGTTTGACTACGCCTTGCGGCAGCGGCTGGTGAAACTGTGCCGCTCGAAGAAGATACCCTTCAAGGTCGACATCTACCCGTTCTACGGCTCGGACGCAGCCGTTGCCGTACGGGCCGGGTTGGATGCAGTCACCGGGCTTATCGGCCCGGGCATCAACGCATCGCACAACCTCGAACGGACTCACCGCAAGGCCCTGGCCGCAACTGTCCGGCTGATTCTCGCGTACGTCATGGGAGAGAAGTGATCAAGTGGTCTAGTGGTCGAGTGATCTAGTGGCAGACAGAACACAGGTAAGGACCTATCAGGACTTGACCGCGTGGCAGAAGGCGTTTAACTTGTGCGCCGACGTCTATCAGGCCACGAAGCGGTTTCCCCGAAGTGAAGTCTACGGGCTCGCCGGTCAGATGCAGCGGGCCGCCGTGTCCATACCATCAAACATCGCCGAAGGCTTCGGACGACGCACGACAGCCGATTTCCTGCGCTCGCTCTACATTGCCTACGGCTCAATCTGTGAACTCCAGACCCAGGCGCTTCTAACGACGAAGCTGTGCTACCTGTCTGACAAAGAGTCTGCGCCGCTGCTTCAGTCGATTGGCGACACCGAACGTCTGACGAAGGCTCTCATCCGCGCGCTCGAGCGTAAGCTCTCTTCGCCTTCCTCCACTTGACCACCGGACCACTTTCCTCTCCCTCCCATGACCACTGGACCACTAGAACACTCGACCACTGTCCGCTCCCGTCACTTGACCACTAGACCACTGGGCCACTAGACCACATGCGTTATGTCGTCTTTCTCGCCGACGGCGCTGCCGACTTTCCGGTCCCCGAGCTCGGTGGAAAGACCCCGCTGCAGGTAGCAAGGAAGCCCGCTATCGACCGCATCGCCCGGCTCGGCCGCTGCGGCTCGTTCGTCACGGTTGACGAAGACATGCCGCCCGGTTCCGAGGTCGCTAACCTGACCGTGCTCGGGTACGACCCGCACGAATGCTACCAGGGCCGCGGCGTCATCGAGGCCGCTTCGATGGGCGTCAAGCTGAACGACGCCGACATCGCGATGCGTTGTAACCTGATCTGCGTCGCGGACGGCCGAGTCAAGAACCACTCGGCCGGCCACATCTCAACCGAAGAAGCGCACAAGCTCATCCGCCACGTTGACCGCTACATCGGCGGCGACGACGCCCACTTCTTCCCCGGCATCTCCTACCGACACCTGATGGTGCTCGACCAGGGCTCTACCGACTTCGACTGCTTCCCGCCCCACGACCATGTCGGCGAGAAGGTCGAGGACCTGATGATTGTCCCGAAGTCCGAAGAGGCCAAGCCGACGGTCGCCCGGCTGAACGACATGATTCGTGGTTCTTGGAACCTGCTGCCGCACCACTCGGTCAACCGGGAACGGGTCAAAGCCGGGAAAGACCCGGCCAACTCCATCTGGTTCTGGTCACAGGGCCGCAAACCCAAGATGAAGACCCTGAAGGAACAGTACGGCATCACCGGCGCGGTCATCTCTGCGGTCGACCTGATCAAAGGACTCGGCGTCTACGCCGGGCTCGACGTAATCGACGTACCCGGCGCGACCGGTCTCATTGACACCAACTATGAAGGCAAAGCCGACGCCTGCCTGAATGCGCTCGCAGACCACGACTTCGTCTTTGTCCATGTTGAGGCATCGGACGAAGCAGCGCACGCCAAGGACTTGAAGCAGAAGATCCTTGCCATCGAGTATCTCGACTCGCGCCTGGTCACGCGGGTGATGAAGGGGGTTGAGGAGAAAGGCATCGCGGCCACGGTTGCGGTCCTGCCTGACCACATGACGCCGGTTGCCGAGGGCAATCACGTCCACGGTCCGGTTCCGGTCGCGATACTGACTCCGGACGTCGCACCCGACTCAGTCCAGGCGTACGACGAAGCCGCCTGCGCTTCAGGTTCCCTCGGAATGCTGCACGGCTCCGACTTCATCAGAACTGTCTTGAACCGAAACTCCGGTCGCTAGACCACTGGGTCACTTGACCACTGCGCCCCTTCTCCTCGTCCTCGCCCTTCTCGGCCAACCGCCACTGTCCAACATGCCCGACTCGCTGCGCCGTCCTCCGCTCGATCCCTTGATCTCTCGATCTCCTGATTCCTTTCCTCACACTCGACCACTGGACCACTTGACCACGAGGCCGATTTCTCCTGAGCCCGACCGCTGGCTCGCTATAGACAAGTTCTGGCACTTCTCGGCCAGCTTCGTCACCGTCGGCGCGGCGTATCACTTTGGCAGGGACCGAGTCAACCTCTCACAGCCGTTGTCCACGGGAATTGCGACGGGCGGTATCCTGACACTGGGTGTCACAAAAGAGCTCTACGACCTGGTCGGCCCGGAAAAGCACTTCTCCTGGAAGGACCTGGTGGCCGACGCAGCCGGTATCTGCGCCGGTTACTTCGCCTTCATCCACCGCTACTGAGGGAGTCGGGTTCAGGGATTCACGGGCTCCTGGGTTCCCGTGCCGGATTCGACTCAGACCCCGGAATCCGCGAACCCCTCTGCCAGAATCAGGCGGGCGGTGCTGGGCTACTGAGCTCGACCCCGACGGCGTCCGTGAGAGGAAAAACGCCGGACAAGGAGTTCGGCACCGCCCGCCCCAATGAGAACTGCCGTGCGACGGCGACCGCTCACGACTCGCTCGGGCGATTCGGACGAATCGCGACTTCGAAAGCAAGCGGTCCGAACTGCGGCCGCACAACCACCCCAGACCCGTCCGCCGAAGCGCTCTCCATCACGAAGGCGCAGTTGAACGGCAGATCAAGGCAGAAGTGGCCGGGCGTCGTCACCAACTCGTCGTTTGCCGGCGTTGCGCACCGGGCGATCTTGAACCCGACGAGTGTCGTACCGGTCCCGACACTGAACTGCACCAACACCTGCTGCGGCTGCGGGGCGCTCGCGTAGGCCGCGCCCATTGCTGCCAGCAGCATCACTGCAGCAAAACACCTCATCTTCGCCTCACTTCTGAGGACGGGGACAAAGGGATACAGGGACAAAGTGCCGAGCACACGTCCGACACTCGATCCCTTGATCCCTTTATCTCTCGATCCCTGTCCGTATCTCATGCTTCAATACTGAACGGCGGATACTTGTCTGTCGCGAACAGCACCGCGTACCACACCACGCGTGCCTGCCAGCGCATCACCCCGACCACGAAATCGAACAGCGGCCGCGGATACCGGCCGGTGAAGAGGATGGCGAACCAGGCGATGATGACGCAGACGTATGCGGCGATGTTGACGAAACAGAGGACGACGATGTGCGGGATGACGAGGAACCACTTCACCAGCGGCAGCCAGCGGTTCAGCTCGGTCTTCACCTCCGGGTAGGCGACGTCGAGGTGCACTGCCTGCTCCTCGTCGGTGGAAGGGTACTCGTCCCGCAGTAGCCCGAAGTACGCACTCACCCGGAAGACGAACCGGTTCAGGTTCAGGTTCCAGTCGAACCACCAGCGAGGGTACTTCTGCCGGAAGAGGATCATCAGCAGCGCCGGCGCGACTACGCATCCCGCTGTCGCCCACGCGACATCTCCACCCGCGCCATCAAAACCCCATCGGTACTCGCTGCCGACGAGCAGCGCTACCAGCAACGCCATGGGGATGACCAGGATCAGCCTGAAGAACGCGGTCGCTCGGTCGCGCGGTCCCTCTTGGTAGTCAATGCTCAAACTGACCGGATACTGTTCGCTATTCACTGGGCCTCCGTCGCCGCTTGCGCTGCCGACGGCTGCGACGCGCACCTAGACGCCCGTATCACCGCCGCTGCTGCTGCCAGAATTGCCTTCATATCATTTCCTCCGCTTGCCGCTGCTAGTACCAGGACTCCGGGCCCGCCTCACCCAGGCTCGCCACGCTGGGCAGGGACGAAGCCCTCACGACTACCTCGGGCATCTGGTTCGCCCGGACAACGACCTCGGGCACGACCGTGGGGACGCCGGCGCCGGCCACGTCGCTGATCTCGACCGTGTAGGGCCCTTCCGCGCGCCGGGGACTGGAAAGCGCCCACGCGGCGGCCGCCACCAGGGCAACAATCGCCGCGGTGAGGAACAATGTCTTCATTTCTTCTCCTTGGCTGCCTTGCGCCGGTATGTCGCCTCCTCGCGGTCCGCCCGTCGCCTCATTTCCCTCACCTTGTCCATGTCCACCCAGGCACGCTGGACCTCGTAGAAAGTATCGTCGGTTACGTACCGGCGACTCAGGTTACGCAACTCGACTCCCAGCTCCTCTTTCGACTTGCCGGACCAGATGAGCTGCGAGGCCCGGTCGAAGATAAACTCGTGGAACGCGCCGGAAAACGCCTGCATCGCCAGATACGGGTCCTTTATCCAGACCGCGCGGTGCACGCCGGCTCCGTCCTTCTTCAGGAGCGAGTAGAGCGCCTCTCGGCTGTCCACGATTATGTTCATCCAGTCGGCCTTCCATATCTCAAGGTGGAGAGCGGGCTTCTTCGGCGCGATTACCTCGCAGCCTTTGATTTCGCCCGGCAGGTAGGTCAACGCCCAGATTTGCACTCCCCGCTTCGCCGCCGCCTCCAGGTCGCCGCGCAGGTGATCTAGCGGCGTCGGAAAGATATCAACGAGCGCGACCCTCTTCGCCTCGCGCAGCAGCGTCCGGGCCCGGCCGTAGACCTGGTCGGGCGTAGTGAGCTGGTATATCCCGCCCTCCACCCCGCCCGCGGCAAGCCCCTTCAACTCCTCCTCGAGGTGGCCGCGCATCGTATCCAGCCTGCGCTTCATGCCGTCGAAGAACTCGCTCACCGGCAGCGCGGTGTAGGTCCGGCCGCGCCCGGTCTCATCCACGATAATCGCGCCCTTCTTGTGCAGGGCGTCCAGCGCCTTGTAGGTATTCGGCACCGGCTTGCCCGCCAGCCGCGCAATCCGGTACCCGGTCGCCTTCGGCTCCTGCAAGAGCGCCACGTACACCGCCGCCTCGGCGCCCGAGAACCCGAGCTCGGTCAAATGGTCAATCACACTTTCTTTCATCTTCTAGTCCTTAGGTTCGTTGTCTATCACAACCATTAGTAATCAAATACTACTAATGTTCTATCGGCTGTCAACAGCTATTTTAGGGCCGGGTTAGAGGCGGAGGGGTTCTGGTCGGGAGGCCGGCGCCGGCCAGGGGTCGAGACGGGACATGCCCGTGCTGCCCGTCAGGAGTCTCGCGGCCAATCCGGCCGGGGTTCGGATCGAGTCCCAGGCCTGCCAGGCCGGGAGGAAGTAAGATCGGCGGGCAGCTGCTCTACGGCGCTAGCTTGTCAGTGAGCGCAGTGCCAGAACGACACCCGCGAGGAAGGCGAAGAGACCGAGGATAAGGTCACCGGTCCGGCTCTTGGGACCGTAGCGCTGCGAGAGTGGTCGCGCGAGCAGCACGTAAGTCCCCAGCAGGGCAGAGTAGCAGGCGATCGCGAGTGTGGCCCATTTCATGCCGCCTTGGTTCAGGGTCGCCATCGCCTGACCGCGAGGGTGAGGAGGAGCGAAGTCCTGGTCGGACGGCTTGGGACACGATCCGAACCCTCGGCGGATTCGGTCATGTCCCGCGCCGCTACTGCTTCGGGTCGTAGATGGCGCCGAGGAAGAGAATAGAGCCGGTCACGTCGTCGCGGATGGCGCAGAGGAATGGGTGGTCGCAGATGAAGGAGAACTTCTCGTCCTGGCGCGGCATCGCCGTCGCGAGCATCTTAATCGCGGTCACTGCCGCTGCCTCGGTTCCTTCTTCGTTGACCTCGACGAACGTCTTGTGCAGGACTTCGCTGATTGCTGCGGTCGCCGGCGGCACGACCATGCCTGAGAAGTCGGCACCGGGTGTGAAGGCGATGCCCATGCCGAGCTGAGCGAGCACCTTGTTCAGGCTCTGCTCGTACTCGAGCTTGAACCGGGGCAGGACGACCGTGCCTTTCTTTTCGCCGAACCCGGCGAAGAGCGCGGCGAAGTTCTCCGGCTTGGTCGCGTTGATGAGCTTGCCCAGACCGTCCTTGTCGCGGGGCAGGAAGATATACAGGTTGAGCCGCTCGTCGCCGTAGGGCAGGGCGACCGCCTGCATGGCGTCGTTCTCTTTGTAGCGGAACTTGTCTTCACGGTTCATCATCTGGCGCTGGACGCTGCCCGCAGCCAGGTGGAACTCGCGCGGAGCCGTGAGCTTGGGGTCGAACTTCTCCGTCCAGGTTCCCTTGAAGTAGATGGCGTTGACGAGGACGAGGATCTCCTCGGGCTTCAGCTCGCTCACTATCTGCTTGATGCGGCCGTTGGTGTTCTTGGAGCACCAGTCGTTGATGGTGGTCACTGCCGAAGGCCGGGCGAAGTCGAGCGTGGTCACCGACGCCCGGTAGTACTTGCCGCAGTCGTCGGCGAACTGCTTGCGCAGCATCACGCCTTTGCGCAGCCAGAGCGAGTTGGCGATGCCGAGCCGGACCGCCTTGTCGGAGTTCACCAAATCCTCGCGGAGTCGCTGGTTGCCGGCCGCGACCTCGGAGCGAGGGAGCCCGGATACCCGCATCGTGCCGGCCATCGCATCCCAGGTCGCGCCGGCCGCGCCATGCGCGGTCATCTGCAGGGCGATGGCGATGCTCAAGGGCGAGATGAAGACGTTCTCTTGCGGCCGGGCCGTGGTGAGCTGGTCGAAGACCGCGAGCCCAAACATATTGTCGGCCTCGACCAACTCCGCGGTACGGATTGCCGCCGGCTGGGCGCCGGATGCGGCCGAGCAGAAGAGAATGGCTGCGAGCAGTAAGTTCATGGTTCCTCCAGAACGGATTGGGCACAGCCACCGTTTTCGTCCGACGATAGCGGTGGCAGTCCCCGCATTTCTTGAACAGGCTAGCTGGCAGGACATGGCTTGTCAAAGACAATCTACCGGTGGATGCGGGAGGGTATTCCGGGAAGGGGCAAGGGTACTAGTGGTCAAGTGGTATGGTGGTCCAGTGGTCCTCACCCCAACCCTCTCCTCTGAGAGGAGAGGGAGAGCGAAGCGAGGGTGAGGAGAAGACGAAGCAAGAGACCAGAAGCCAGGGGTGGGATGAGCTGGTGCTCTAGTGCCAGGGAAGGGAAGTGCTCAAGTGCGGGGATGGGACGTGCTCTAGTGCACGATTGACCGGTTCATCGAAAGCAGGATAATGGTGTGTTGGCTGGCACCTACCCCGCCTGCGCGCAGTCGTTGAAGTCGGCTCATGCCGGTCGAATGGAGGTCTTGTGAAGGACGTATCGAGGCGTGATTTCCTGAAGTACGTCGGCGTCGGCGCCCTCGGCCTCGTCGCGAAACCGCAGCTCCTGTCCGCGTTCGACCGCAAGCTGTGGCCGGCGCTCGACGCCAGCGACGTGGTCCAGTGCTTCCACGATGGCGCGACCAGCGGCAGCACCATCAACGAGCCGGTCGTGCAGATGATGGTGGACGAGTCGATCATGGCCCTGGCCGGCGTCCGCAACGTCGGCGAGGCCTGGAAGTCGATCTTCCCCGGCATCACGCAGTCCAGCATAGTCAGCATCAAGGCCTGCAACGGCAACGGCGCCATCCCGACCCATCCCGCGGTCGTGCGCTGCATGATTGACGGCCTGGCCCGGATGGACGTCGGCGGCAGCAACTTCCCGAAGAACAACATCATCGTCTGGGAGGATCACGATTCGCAGTTGACCCAGGCCGGCTTCACGATCTACGACGGCAGCGACCCGGATACGGTGCGCTGCTTCGGGACTGACCATTCCGGCGTCGGCTACGACAGCGGCGTGACCCTCAACATCAACGGCACCTCTGCGAATCCGAGCAAGATCCTCAGTCAGATGAGCGACTATGTGATCAACGCCGCGACCCTGCGCACGCACAACCTGTCCGACGTGACAGTGAGCCTGAAGAACCACTACGGTTCGGTCAACGCCCGCCAGCACACGAACAAATGCAGTCCGGCCCTGCCGGCGCTCAGCCAGCAGATTCGGGACGTCATCACGCCCAACAACATCCAGAAGCTCTTCGTGGTGGACGGCCTGTTCGGGCTCTATTCCGGGGGGCCGAGTGGCGCGCCCAACTTCAATCCCAAGCTGCTGCTGATGACCCGGGACACGGTGGCCTGCGACGCCCAGGCCCAGAACGTGATTAACGCCGAGCGCGCGCTCCACAGCCTGCCCGCGCTCGACGCGGACCATATCAGAGTGGCGGCAGACCCGCCCTACAACCTCGGGTCGCTCGACATCAACCTCATCGAGCTGAACAACCTCGGCGTCGGCGAGACCGGTCGACCGGCTGCCGACGACGGCCTGTTCGCTGTCTCGCCCGAGCCGGTGCGGAACCGCGCCACAGTCACTTTCACCGTCTCGCGCCCGGGCCCGGTGTCGCTGGAGCTGCTGGACGCCGCTGGCCGGACCGAAACGCGACTTTTCGCCGGCACCCTCCGCCCGGGCAGGCACAGCGTCACCTGGCACACGACCCGACAGCTGGCCGCGGGTACTCACCTGCTCCGCCTGAACGGCGCCGGCGCCATCCGGACTCGCAACGTGCTGATTGTGAAGTAGACACCCACAGCCGGAATCCGCCGGCATCTGCTGGCCCAGTGCTTGCTTGACCGGTTCCCAGGATAGGGGATAATCCATCCCACTGTGAAAGTCGACCTGCTTTCGATTGGATCGTCCTACCCCGGTTGACCGGAGGGAACATGAAGGAAGTATCAAGACGTGATTTCCTGAAGTACGTCGGCGTCGGCGCCCTCGGCCTCGTCGCGAAACCGCAGCTCTTGTCCGCGTTCGACCGCAAGCTGTGGCCGACGCTCGCCGCGAGCGACGTGGTCCAGTGCTTCCACGATGGCGCGACCAGCGGCAGCACCGTCAACGAGGCGGTCGTGCAGATGATGGTAGATGAGTCGATCATGGCCCTGGCTGGCGTCCGCAACGTCGGCGAGGCCTGGAAGACCATCTTTCCCGGCATCACCGATGCCAGCATCATCGGCATCAAAGTGAACTGCGCGAGCGGGCAGTGCCCGACGCGGCCCGAGACGGTCCGCTGCCTCTGTAACGGGCTGGCGCAGATGGACGTCGGCGGCTCGCAGTTCAAGAAGAACAACATCATTGTCTGGGAGCGGACGAACAGCGAGCTCAACGTGGCCGGGTTCACGAAGTACACCGGTTCGGATCCGGACACGGTCCGCTGTTTCGGCAGCAACGAGTCGGGCGTCGGCTTCGATACGGATACGACCCTGGTGGTCGCGAGCAGCTCAAACCAGAACCCGAGCAAGATACTGAGCAAGATGATCGACTACGAGATCAATGCCGCGGTGCTGAAGACCCACGCGGCTGCCAAGCTGACGCTGACGCTGAAGAACCACTATGGCTCGGTCCACAACGCCTCCGGGTTGCAGCACACCAGCAGCTGCTCGCCGGCAATTCCCTCGCTCAACCAGCAGATCCGCGACGTCATCACGCCCAACGCCAAGGACAAGCTCTTCTTCATCGACGGCCTGTTCGCGATGTACTCGGGCGGGCCGAGCGGGCCGCCCAACTTCAACCCCAAGCTGCTGTTGATGAGCAAGGACCCCGTTGCCTGCGACAAGCAGGGACAGAACGTCATCAACGCCGAGCGCGCGCTCCACAGCCTTCCGGCGCTCGACGCGCCGTGGCTACCGGTCGCGGCCGAACCGCCCTACAGCCTCGGTTCGCTCGACATCAATCTCATCGAGTTGAACAACGTCGGCGTCGGTGAGTCCGCCAGGCTGGTTACCGGTCAAGGCTTGTTCGCTGTTTCACCGGAGCCGGTGCGGGACCGCGCCACAGTCACGTTCACCGTCTTGCGCCCGGGCCCGGTGTCGCTGGAGCTGCTGGATGCCGCTGGCCGGACCGAGGCGCGCCTCTTCGCCGGCACGCTCCGCCAGGGCACGCACAACGTCAATTGGCACACGACCCGACAACTGGCCGCCGGCACTCACTTGCTCCGGCTGAACAGCGGCGGCGCCACCCGGGTACGCAAAGTGCTGGTTGTGAACTAGGTTCAGCCGCAGGCCGGCCGCCCCCAACCGCCTCTAACGAAGCTGGCTCTTCAGCCCCCCGCGCTGCGGCGGGCTTTGGCCAGGTAGGAAGCGACCACGCCCAATTCGAACAGCGCGAGCAGCGGAACCGCCATCAGGATCTGGCTGAACACGTCGGGCGGGCTCAGGATCGCAGCGGCGATGAAGACGAGCACGACCGCTATGCGCTGGTTCTTCATCAGCAGCTTCGGGGTGATAACCCCGAGCTTGGTCATGAAGAACATTATCACCGGCAGTTGGAAGATGACTCCGCAGGCAAGCAGGAACGCGCCGACCGTGCCGACGTACTCGCTGATGGAGATCATTGCCTGCAGCTTGGGCGTCTCAAAGCCGAGCAGGAATCTCATCGATATCGGCACGACTACCAGGTAGGCGAACGCGACCCCGGCCACGAAGAGCAACGAGCAGACGCTCACCGCCGCGGAGATGTACTTCACCTCGTGCTTCTGCAGCGCCGGCCGGACGAACCGCCAGAACTGGTAGAAGATAACCGGCGCGGCGAGGAAAACGCCGGTGGTCAGGGCCACCTTGAGCTGAACGACGAATGCTTCGGCCGGGGCGAGGAACACCAGCTTCGGCACGGACCGGGTAAGCAGATCAAGCACCTGCTGCGAGAAGAAGAACGCGACAACCGCGGTCACGCCCAGCGCGATGAGCGAGTAGAAGATGCGCTTGCGGAGTTCTTCCAGGTGGTCGAGGAAGGTCACTAGGAGAGTGCTCTAGTTCTCAAGTGCACAAGTGCGAGAAGAGAAGTGCTCTCGTGTTCCGGTGCAAGGAGGAGAAGGGCACAGAGGCTCTAGAGCTGTGCGCGTTTCCGTTCCAGAGCGCGTATGAACGCCTTGGTCAGCCTCTCGACATCGCCGGCAGACTGAAGCAAGCTGACGCTCGTGTTGCTCTTGATGTACCCGAGCTCGGTGGCGAGCATAATCTGTGTCTGCAACTCGCAGATGGAGCCGTAGGCTATGTAGAGGGATCGCAGGAAATCGGGGGTCGTGCGTCGGCCGAATCCCTCGGCGATGTTCGATGGTATTGAAACCGCAGCCCGCTGCATCTGGGCAGCAAGGCCGTAGACTTCCGACTTCGGGAAGCACTTCGTCGCACGGTAGACGTCGAGGCTGAGGGAAAACGCCTTCTGCCAGGCCCTCAGATCCCGGTACGTGTCAGCCATCTGTCAACGGACCGCACTTGCGCACTGGGGCACTCGTGCACTTCGTTCCCGCGGACTGGTGCACTCGAGCACTAGAGCACTATCGGGTCAGTCCGCCTTCGGCCCCTGGTCGTCCTTTTTGTCTTCTGCAGGCTCGGCTTTGTCAATCTCCTTCATTCCCTGCTTGAGCTCGCGCACGCCTCGGCCGAGGGAGCGCATCACTTCCGGGATCCGCTTGGCCCCGAACAGAAGCAGGACAATGAGGACAATGAGCAGTACTTCCTGCCAGTTCACTCCGAACACGGGTGCTTACCTCCGGGCTGTTCGCGTTCTTTCACACCAAGACTATAGAAGCGCGCCCGCCGCGGGTCAAGCTGCGGCCGAACTGCGCTTGACCCGGTCCGCCGGATGCGGGATAATCTAGTCGGTAGTGAGTCCCATACCAGTCTCGGCAGCGCCGGATCAGCCCGGTTTCACGGAGGAACATTGAGAGAAGTATCAAGGCGTGATTTCCTGAAGTACGTCGGCGTCGGCGCCCTCGGCCTCGTCGCGAAACCGCAACTCTTGTCCGCGTTCGACCGCAAGCTGTGGCCGACGCTCGACGCGAGCGACGTGGTCCAGTGCTTCCACGATGGCGCGACCAGCGGCAGCACCATCAACGAGCCGGTCGTGCAGATGATGGTGGACGAATCGATCATGGCCCTGGCTGGCGTCCGCAACGTCGGCGAGGCCTGGAAGTCGATCTTCCCCGGCATCACCGATACCAGCATCATCGGCATCAAGGTCAACTGCATTAACTCGGCGCACAAGACCAATCCTGCGGTGGTTCGCTGCATCTGCAACGGGCTGGCGCAGATGGACGTCGGCGGCTCGCAGTTCAAGAAGAACAACATCATTATCTGGGACCGGACGAACAACGAGCTGACCAACGGCGGCTACACCAAGTACACCGGCTCCGACCCGGACACCGTCCGCTGCTTCGGCACCAACGAATCCGGCTACGGATACGATTCCGGGTTGACGTTCAACGTCAACGGTTCCAGTCAGAACCCGAGCAAAATCCTGAGTCAGACAATTGACTACCTGATTGATGCAGCGGTGCTGCGCACCCACGGCTCGGCCGTGCTCACGCTCAGCATGAAGAACCACTACGGCTCGGTCCACAGCCCCGGCACTCTCCAGCACTCCAGCGGCTGCAGCCCGGCCATTCCCTCCCTGAACCAGCAGATCCGTGACCTCATAACGCCGAACAACATCCAGAAACTCTTCTTCATCGACGGCCTGTTCGCGATGTACTCCGGCGGGCCGGGCGGCTCGCCCAACTTCAACCCCAAGCTGCTGCTGATGAGCAAGGACCCGGTTGCCTGCGACAAGCAGGGACAGAACGTCATCAATGCCGAGCGCGCGCTCCACAGCCTGCCCCCGCTGGATGCGCCCCAGCTGCCCACCGCGGCGGCGCCGCCCTACAACCTCGGGTCTCTCGACATCAACTTGATCGAGCTGAACAATGTCGGTGTCGGCGAGGCGGGCCAGCCGGTCCCGGACGACGTCGCCTTCTCGGTCTCTCCCGACCCGCTGCGGAATCGCGCTACGGTCACCTTCGGCGTGTCGCGCCGCGGCCCGGTGTCGCTCGACCTCGTGGATGCGGCAGGCCGCATCGAAGCGCGGCTGTTCGCCGGCACGCTCCCGAAGGGCAGACACAGCGTTGACTGGCGTACCGGGCAGGGCCTGGCCCGGGGCACGCACTTCCTCCGGCTCAACCGTGCCGGCGCGACGCGTGTCCGCAAGGTAACCGTCGTCAACTAGGAAGATGGCCATGAAACTCCTGTTCGCCGGCTGCGTCGCCCTGGTCTGCCTGGCCTGTACACCTCCCGCAAACGAACCGGTCGACGTCGTCACGCTCGTGCCCGGGGACAATGAGATCAGCGGCTGGATGCGGAGTTCGCCCATGCAAGTGGCCGAAACCGGGACCCAGCTCGAGGCCATCATCGACGGCGAGGCCGTGCCCTATGACGACAACCACTTTACCAAGTGCGCGTTTCAGAACTACACCGGAGACGTGGGGGGCTCGCAGGTCGAACTCAACCTCAGGATCTTCGACATGGGCGACACGACGAATGCGAAGAACGTGTATGCGGCAGTAACGGCCGGCACCGAGGTGCCCTGGACCGGTGATAACCCCGGTGTCGAGGCGCGCACGGACGAGAGCTTCCTCTTCGCCTACCGCGTGGAGTTCCGGGACGGCCGCTTCTACTTCCGGGCCGACATCATGGACAAGTCATCCGCAGCCCAGGACGTGGCCAGGCTGTTCGCCCGGAACGTCTCGTCGGCCATCCGCGATACGGCCAGATAGATGGGAAACGAAATGAACCGCCGCGACTTCCTCAAGACCGGGATCGGCATCGCCGCGGCTGCGCTGCTGCCCAAAGCACTGCTCGGAGCCGTCCCCGGTAAGGACGCCGGCCCGGTTGTGGCTGTGGCTCGCGGCAACAAAGCCAAGCTCGTCGGCGGAGCGCTCGACCTGCTCGGCGGGATGGGCAGGTTCGTGAAGCCCGGCGACAAGGTCTGCATCAAGCCCAACTTCTCCTTCGCCGCCAACAGCGAATGTGGCGCGACTACGAGCGCTGAAATCACCCGGCAGGTCGTGCAGCTCTGCCTCGCCGCCGGCGCTGCGCGCGTCGTCCTCTTCGACTACCCGATCCAGGAAGCGGCGCTCTGCATCGAGCGGAGCGGCATGAATTCCGCCCTGGTGGACAAGGAGAAGGTCAGCCTCCTCGCCCTCAGCAAGGAGCGCCAGTTCGCGGATACGACCATACCCTCCGGCAAGGAGCTGAAGTCCGCCCGGGTAGCCAAGGTCGTGCTCGAGTCCGACAAGTTCATCAACCTGCCGACCGCCAAGTCCCACTCCGCGACCGGCGTCAGCCTCGGCATGAAAGGGTTGATGGGCCTGATCTGGGACCGGGGTGCTCTCCACCAGATGAACCTGCACCAGGCAATCGCCGACCTGGCCTCGCTCGTCAAGCCTGACCTGACGATAATCGACGCTACCCGGGCCCTGACCAGCGGCGGTCCGGGAGGGCCGGGCAAGACCGTGGCTTTGGACATGGTCATCGCTGGCACCGATCCGGTAGCGGTCGACTCGTATGCCGTAGGCATCACCCAGTGGTACAACAAGTCGTTCGCCGGCAAGAGCGTCAAGCACATCGTCGCGGCGGCCGAGATGGGCCTGGGCGAGATCGACACGGCGAAGATGGACATCAAGCAGGCTACGGTCTGATAGGCGGCTTCCGTCTGAAGACTGCCCTGTGAAGACGAAGCCGGGCTTCGCTGTCCGAGTCCTGCGCTGGCTGATACAGCTCGCGTTCCTGTTCCTATTCATTGCGCTCTTCACCCGCATCCGCTACGGTGCCTCGCCCGCCCTCTCCGACATCTTCTTCCGTTTCGACCCGCTGCTCTTCCTCGTGATCTCGATTGCGAACCGGGCGGTGCTGGCCGCAGGTCTGCTCTCCCTCGTCGTCGTCGCGGCCACCTTCCTCTTCGGCCGCTTCTTCTGCGGGTTCGTCTGCCCGCTGGGCACGACTGTTGACCTGGCCGGCGCCGTGCTCAAGCGCAAGAGCCCGCCGGCCGACGCCTGGCGCCGGGGCAAGTTCTTCACTCTCATCTTCCTCGTGGTCGCCGCCGCGGTCGGCGCATCATTTGTCGGTTTCTTCGACCCGCTGGCCATCCTCTCGCGCTCGCTCACCCTCGTCTTCTACCCCGGCACGTCGCACTTCATCGGGCTGGTCTCTGCCCTGCGCCCAGCGGTCTTCACCGAGACGCTGCTCGCCCTCGCGTCCCTGGTGTTCATCCTCGGGCTCGGTCTTGCCGCCCCGCGCTTCTGGTGCCGCAACCTCTGCCCTCTGGGCGGCCTGCTGGGGTTGATTTCCAGGTTCTCCTTCTTCAAGTTCTCGTTCCGCGGGGAGTGCAAAGCCTGCGGGCTATGCGCGAAGGCCTGCCCGACCGGCGCCATCGACTCCGGACGCGCAAGAGTCGACGCCGCCGAGTGCATCGGCTGCCTTGCCTGTCTGCACGCCTGCCCGGACAGCGTCATCGCGTACTGCGTGAAGCCCGTACCGCAGCCCCTGGACGTTGGCCGCCGCGAGGCCATCATCGCATTGGGCTCCGGCCTGGTCGCTGCCCCGCTGGCCAGGTCCGTCGTCCACCGCAAACTGCAGGGCCGCCTGCTCCGGCCGCCGGGCTCGATACCGGAACCCGATTTCCTCAACGCCTGCATCCGCTGCGGCCGCTGCATGAAGGCCTGCCCGACCAACGGGCTCCAGCCCGCGGTCCTCGAGTCCGGGTTCGACGGGCTCTGGACCCCCCGCCTCGCACCCCGCATCGGCGCGTGCGAGAAGAACTGCAATCTCTGCGGACAGGTCTGTCCGACCGCGGCCATCCGCAACCTGCCGCTTGAAGAGAAGACTTATGCGCGCATCGGCACCGCGGTGATCGACCGGTCGCGCTGCCTGGCCTGGGAACAGGACCGCGCCTGCCTCGTCTGCGACGAGGCCTGCCCGTACAACGCCATCGATTCGCGCAACCAGACGATACTCGCCACGACACTGGGCCGGCCGTTCGTGAATGAGGCGGCCTGCGTCGGCTGTGGACTGTGCGAGTCGCGCTGCCCGATCGATGGCCCGGCCGCAATCCAGGTCTTCTCCATGGCCGCTGACCGGAAGAAGACGGGCTGGTACAAGACGCCGGAGAAGGCCCGGCTCCGCTCCTGCGGCGACGAACCGCAGGAGGATCTCCCCTCCGGTTTCATCCAAGAAGAGCAGTGACCGAGCTGCTCCTCTGCCTTCTTGCCGTGACCGCGAAGGGCACGGCTGACCGTCCCATAATCCTCGACGGCGCGACTGACTCCTACGCCTCGGAGTTTCTCTTCTTCGCCACTGACTACGGCATCTACACTTTCGACCGCAATTCCGAAACCTGGAGCCGGATTACCACGGCGAGCGGTCTGCCTTCGAACCGGGCGCTGGCACTCGGCCTCGACGAGGGCGTGCTCTGGGTCGCGACCGACTCCGGCCTCGCTTCGGCCGACGTCCGGGTCAGCGACTGGCAGACGTACGACCTGCCCGGAACCGTACGCGCGCTCGCCTTCGACGACCGCTACGTCTGGGCCGGAGGCGACTCGGGCCTGGCGCGGTTCGACAAGTACTCGGAAACCTGGCAGCACCAACTTCTCGACACGCCGGTTCTGGATTTGCTCGCTGAGAAAGAAGGACTCTGGATAGCGTCGGACGCCGGCGTGCTCCGCTACGACCCGAAGTTCGAGCGCATCGACCAGACCCCGGCCCCGGCCGACTCCTACGCGCGCATCATCGCCACGACCAGCCGGATCTGGTTCGCGGGCGGCTCCCGGCTGGCCGGCTACCGGAAAGACGCCGCGTCCTGGTCCGAGCAGAGCCCCATCCGGGTCGCCGACTTCTCCACGCTCGGTGACACTGTACTCTGCGCCGTGAGCGGCAGCCCGTTCCTCTTCGACCCCGGCTCGGACCGCTGGAGCGTACCGCAGCTCATCGGCCTTCCCGAGGGCGTGACTGATGCATTCCTGACCGCTTCGGAGATGACGTTCGCGTCCCCTGCGGGCCTGTTGGTCCTCGATACCAAGAACAACACCCGGCAGGTCTGGACCGGAAGCAACGGCCTCGAGGACGCCGCCCTCGTCCGGGTGTATACCGATCAACGCTTCATCTACGCCCTGACCGCAGGCAGCATCCAGTACTTCGACCGCCAGCAGGCGCTCTGGAAACGCGAGGAGTTCGTACCGCCGCAGGCGCGCAGGGAGCAACTCGCCTTTCTCGACGACGCGGGTGCGCACTTGAGAATTGTGCCCGGCACCGACATTCGGCTCTCCGGGCGCGCCTACTACTCGCAGACCCGCACGTTCTCGGGCGGCGCTGTCACCACCAGCGACTTCGAGAACTTCGGCCTCAACCTTGCGGCCCAGCACCGGTCGGGCCGTACGCTCTCGCTCTTCTACGACGATTCGGACAAAGACCAGGTCGCCTACGGCCTCGGGTATCGGGGCATCGCGAACGACCTGCTCCACCGCGCCAGCGGCGGCAAGCTGAGATCTGAATACCTCGAGTTCGACCTCATCCCGCAATTCTCCCTCTTCGGTGCGAACGCGCGCCTCGTCCTTCCCCGTTCCCCGACCCCTGACCCCCGATCCCTGGCTCTGGACCTGCAAGCCGGCCGTATCGAATCCGCGCTCCGCTCTGAATTCTTCACCGGCCGCTCGGTGGACAAGGAAGTAACCAGGCCCGACGTCAACTACGCGCGCGGTCTCTTCTACCGCATCCCCAATCGCTCATCGCTCCTCACTTCTCGCCCCTTCCTCTGGGACACTCTCTTCGCCGACGACCGCAACCCGGCGACGAATACGCCCCGCACCCGCACCGGCTTAACGGTGGGCGGCGTCATCGGCGACTTCGACCCGCTCGTCCGCGGCACGGACTACTTCGTCGACCGCGACGGCGGCGTCATCCACCTGCTCGGCGCGCGCAACCCCGACGACGCACTCGTCCTGGTGACAGACGCGGGCGCGCAAGTCCTCCAGTCCGAGTCGGTCACCGGCAACGCGCTGAAAAACACCTACTTCTTCGGGCCGGACATCACGCCCGGGACGTTTGAACTCGTGATTACCGATACCACCGGCGCCGTCCGTGCCCTGTCCGAGTTCGGCCTCGACGACGACCGCGACGGCAGGGTCGACCCGGCATTCATCAACCACGACCTTGGATTCCTGACTCTCCCCTCGCCCATTGTCGCCGACTCCCTCTCTCCCTCGCTCTACTCCCTGCGCGCGTCATACCGTTCCCAGTCGGCCTTCTACGGCCTCAGACACGCTCCGGTCGTGCGGAACAGCGAAACTGTGCTGGTCGACGGCGTGGCGATGACCCGCGGGTCCGACTACGTGATGGACTACACCTCGGCCATCCTCCTCTTCCTCAAGAAAGACGCGGTCACCGACTTCAGCCAGATTGACGTGCGGTATTCGTCGGTCGAAAAGCCGGAAACCTGGACGACGAAGCAAATGCTCTTCTCGGGCCAGCCCGCCATTGCCTTCGGCCGGGGCGTGATGCTGGCACCGGGCTTCTCGCGGGTCGCAGACGAGAACATCGTCCACCTTTCGGGACGGGCCGAGGCGGGCGCAGGCACCGACAAGAGCCTGAAGTTCGCGCCCCAGCTGGCAGTCAACACCGACGGGGCGCTGGCGCAGGACTACTCCCTGAACGGGAACTACCGCATCTTCAGCGCCGCAGCCCAGTACCGCGGATTCGCCCCGGGGTTCGAAGAGTTCGGCGCGGGAGATCGGCGCTATGGCCAGCTCCGCCATTCGGCCGCTGCCACGGTCGGGGTCGAGCCGCTGTCGCAGCTCCGCTTCGACGGGTCGTTCAAGCGCGAGTACCTCGCCGACACTCTCTCCAGCGCTTCGCTCCAGGCTGCGAACTACCTGTCCGGCAAGCTGAGCTACCTCAACCCGAAATACCCGAACGGCTTCGTGCTTCTGGCCAATGACCGCCTGCCGGACGGCAACAAACTCCGGGCCAAGGCAAACGCGGGCTACGAGTTCACGCTCCTAAAATCCAAACTCAAGCTGAGCGGCATAGTCCAAAACACCTCACTCGACCACTTGACCACTGGACCACTTGACCACTCCCTTGAGTACATCGCCGAGGCGACCTTCGCCCTGCCCTTCCCGGTCCAGGGCAGCGTCCGCTACCGGAACAACGGCCTGTCGAGCGACGGCGAAAAGACGCGCCGCGACGACGAACTGCGCGGCCAGCTCAATGTCGACGTCGTTCCCGGCCTTTTCTACACCGGCTCATACAAACTCGAGTCCGAGGCGAGCCCGCTCGGCCCAAGCCAGGACCTCGCACTCCAGAGCTACTTCTACAACAATCTGCAGATCGCGCCCGGCCGCTGGTGGTCCAGGCTCTCGGTCGTCAACTTCTCGCTTGGCACCGGCTCCAACTTCGACGAGTACGTACGCAACCTCGACTCCGCCTACGCCCGGCCGTTCCTGCTCCTCTCTCCTCTCTCCTCCCTTCCCGGCTCGGCCGCCATCTCCTCCGCCAATGACCTCCGGACTCTCTACGGCACGGTGCAACTCCAGCCCTTCACCCGTCTCACCCTCCGCGCCAGACGCACGCTGGGCAACAACGGCACCGCCTACTACGGCCTGCCCGAGCTCAAGCCCTCGACCGAAGACGAACTTCGGGCCGAGTACGAGCCGGAGCACCTCGGCATGTTCACCGCCCTCTTCAACTCGCGCGTCGCCTCCGGCCTGCCGAAGACCACGCGCCGCAACCTCTACTTCGAGTGGAACATGCCCTGGTCGGAACTCCTCCGCACGCGACTCACCACCACCTACGGTTTCGACGCGGAGTTCTACGGCGCGGCGCTGACCCTGCACCCGCAGAGCATCACACCCAATGCCGAGGCGCTCTTCCGCTTCAACTCCCGCTCCTACGCCACCGTCGGCTTCGGCATGGCCTGCGAACAGCGGACGTTCTCGGCCACGGGTTCGGGCTGGGTCCCCGACCCCTGGAAGGTCTCCCTCCGCCCGGCCGCGGGGTTCAACCTGAACCTGCTCAAGTTCCTCTACGTCCAGCTCAACTACCAGTCCGCCTTCGTCCTCTCGGGCACGCCGACCCACACCCTCTCCGGCCGCCTCACCGCTCAATTCTAGCCTCCCGCCGCCCGCTTCCGCGACTCAGAAGGCTGCTATCGCGTCACCGGAACTCCTTCGGCTCGCTTGAGCTTGTGCTTGAGCTTGCGCTAGCTGGAGGCTTGTGGCTTGTGGCGGGTTTTCCCCAAGCCCAAGGACTCGGGCTACCTCATACCGGCCGAACGGCTGGATAACGCGATACTGGAGATACGCAGTCGCAAGGTAATGCTGAGTCACGACCTTGCCGCATTGTACGGCGTCTCCACCAAGGTCTTCAACCAGGCCGTCAAGCGTAACGCGGAGCGCTTTCCTCCTGACTTCATGTTTCAGCTCACTTGGGAAGAAACGGAGGCTTCAAGGTCACAAATTGTGACCTTGAACGACCCCGCTCCAAGATCGCAGAATGCGACATTGAAACGCGGCAGCAACATCAAGTATCTGCCTCTTGCATTCACGGAACACGGCGCAGTCATGGCGGCAACGATACTCAACTCGCCGCGGGCAATTGAAGTGAGCGTCTTCGTAGTTCGCGCCTTCGTGCGGCTCACCCGTGCCGCCGCGGACTATCGCCAGGTGGCGCTGAGACTGGCGGAGATCGAGGCGAAGTTCGCGTCCCATGACAGAAACTTCCAGGTCGTCTTCGCCGCCCTGCGCATGCTCATGCAGTCTGCAGAGCCCGGTCCCAGGAAGCGCCGGATAGGATTCGGTCCGGACGACGACCGAACCGGGTCTGCGTCGGACTTCATCGCCCGCGACCGTCCCCGCGACTGGGAATCATCAGGACCTCAATTCGTCGTTCGGAGTTTGGCGTTCGGAATTGGGAGGCGGCCCCGCGACTCAGGAGTCTTCTGCTGCTCCCAATTCGGCGCGCTGCGAGCGCTTCAGCAGGCGTCGGAGTAGTTCAATGGAGTAAGGTGGGATTCTGCGGTGCAGCATGTCGTGGCAGTTGGAGCAGACCAGAGCGATGTCCGAGAGCCTTGTGACCGAAGCCCGCGTTCGGACTCCGACCGGCTTCAGGTGATGGGCCACGATGTAGTCCCTACCTGTGTCACCGTACCGCTCTCCGTAGTGCATGCCGCAGACTTCACACCGATAGTCCGAGTGCATCTTCTTCGCGGCGATCAGGGCGCTGTTCCTTTTACGGAACTGGATCTCAGACCGATAGACCTCACCCTCGCGGGCTTCCATAGTTCTCGACCTTGCGGTCGCTGTCCGTTCGGCTACGCCCAGAGAACGCAGCTGGCTATCATTCAGGGGGAGCACCGTCCACTGCTCTGCGCCTAGCTTCAGCGGGATGGGCCTGAAGGTCGCATTCCATTCGACCCTTCGATAGTGATCATGCGGGTGGTCTGGATCATCCATGACAGCTGGGTCGTACAGATACTCGCTGACGACCTTTCCCCTGCCGACTATCCGTGGGCCATTCTTCGCGTAGATGATGTCGCCGGGCTTCATCTCGTAGATGAACCTTCTGAGGCTGACGCGAGCTGTGGTATTCTCAGGCCACTTCCTGCGCCACACGTTGTCGAAGTCGGCCACGGGCACCTCTGAGCAGTCGCCGACGATAGGACGCATGCGGTAGCCGAAGTAGCCTATCGCGGCAACGTTCTTAGAGCGACACGTGGGCCAAAGCTCGAAGCCCTGAGACCCCCATCTGAACGCCATGCGCCAGTAGTTCATGTTGTCTCCTCTGTCCCCAGCTTCTTGACGCGCGGGGCGAAGACCTTGTAGAACAGCTCAACGTTCTTTCTGAGCCACTCGAACTGCTGTGGCCACGTGGTCCGATCCATGACGTCCGCTGCCCGTCGCGTGTAGATGCGGCACGCCTGCTTGTCCTCTGGATTGTACCAGACTAGCTGTAGGCCGAGCTCACGCTCGATGTCCTCGCGCTGCTCATTGAGCTGAGCGAAGTGCCTTTTCGCGCTGCTGCCGCTCATGTAAAGGTCGACCCGAATCTCTGGGCCCGCCTTGCCACTCTCTGAATCCCAGTATGACGTAATCGACGAGAGCCACATTCCCGGCCAGCCGACGTTGTGATTGAGCCAGTGTCTCGCCGCGGGCGGTTGGCATGGAACCCTGCTCTTGGACGATGTCATGTACTCACGATACTTGGTCCAGAACTCCAACTGCGTCCGCCGGTACTCGGTCATCCCGGCCCGCTCTGCGTCTGCACGGACTACCCTGCTCCAGTCGTTGGGCTTGGCCACGATGCTGAACTTCGGGGCAGGAGGTGAGTTGCCGATCCTCCAGAGTTCGACCTCCAGACCCAGGAATGAGGTCTTCTCGTCCGTGTGCTCGTTGAGCCAGTCCAGAGCCGCGCGATGCTCCTCGGTGAACTCCGGGGCAATCCAGATCATCGTCGCCGCCTCGAGTCCGGCAGCGTATGTTAGTATCTGACCAAGGTGGGAATGGTCGGTGCGCGCCAGTTGGTTCTCTATCACCACCCATGAGTCATTGGACAAGTCCTTGCACAAGATATCGGCCATGAACCTGCCTACCGCTTTCTCCTGCTGCACCAACTCAAGCTGCATCCCCAGCGTCTCGCCCAGCAGGCGCAGATTCTCCTCTTGGGCCAGCCACGGCGTAAACTGCCCGGACTCCTCTTTCCAGACCTTGCGAAGGTCTACCTTCTCCAGTCGCCCCAGCTTGTCGTTGCTCACAACTCCTCCCTTGTTTTAGAACCTCGGCTTGGCGTGCCTTTGCGGAGGGCGTCTCGCGGAACCTGCGCCCGGCTCATCGGCAGGATTCTAGGCCGGTGCAGGGCGGTGTCAAATGGGCGGACGGAACTGGGGCGCGTAGACTAGCCCTTGACTCGCTTCAGATTGAGATAAGTGATGTGTCCCCGAAACTCCCCGAAAGCACCCCCTCGGAACTCGGCACCGGACCCTCAATCTTCAATCCTGAAACCTCGGTCTTGCTGCACCGCCCGACAGCACCCCGCAGGCATTCCCGGAACCTGAGCCCTGCTGCCAATCTCCCGTATAACTCGGGCCCCTTCGGGGAGCAGTAGGCGGTCCGAATGACCACCTGCACGCGCCTTGGGGCTTGGGGTCGCACGCCCGGGCTATTCAGGCACCTGCGTACTTCGTATCGCCGGTCGGCTAATGACGTTTCGGGAACAGGGGACGCGACACGAACGGATTGTCCTTTAGGTAGAACCGCCAACGCCAGTTGGCCGCCGCCCCCGCGTAGTCTATGTTGATACGTCTGGTTGCCACTAAGTCCCTCTTGGCACCGGGGTGCCCGGCCCTGACGAAAAGCCTCCTGCTACAAAGGTCGAGCCCATAGCTCGCCATGTCGATGCCCATTGCTTGGCATAGACGTCCCGGGCCGCTGGTCAGACTACGGAGGTCAGCGTCAGCTCCGAGTCCGCGCCTCCGGCGCATCTCGGGGATCCCGCGGCGTGGCTCCAGCGCTCTTACCAGAACGACCTCCGGCATGTCCTGTCCTTGGGTAACCACGTTGAAGCAGCAGTACATGCCGTAGATGCGGTAGACGTAGGCTCGTCCTCCTTCTTCGTACTGGACACGCGTGCGGTCGGATCGGATGCCCCTGTATGCGTGCGAGGCAGGGTCGCGGGGGCCGATGTAGGCCTCGACCTCAACGATCAGACCCGACGTCAGGCCTGCCTCTGACTTGTGGACGAGTTCACACCCGAGGAGATCCTTGGCGACCTGTAGCGTATCTCGGAGATAGAAGGCCCGCGGGAGCGGGCCCGTCACGGGAGGGAACGGAGAATCGACTCTGCGGCCCGAATCCCTGTGGCAGCGGCGTAGACGATGCCCTGTGAGAATCCGGCGCCGTCGCCGGCGACATACGCGCCGTCCACCCGTGTCTGCAGGTTCTCGTCAGCGTCCACGCGCGGCATCCACCACTCAATAGCGGGCGCATACAGCAGGGTGTCGTCACTCACCAAGGCTGGGTCCACGTTCGACAGCCGTCCTACGAAGTCAACCAGTTTGGCGTTGAATCCGTTCGGAAGCCCGAGTTGTGCGATATTCCCCGGGGTAGCCGTTGAGTCGGTCGGCTTGATGGAGTTCTTGGACAACCGTTCGGGCGTTGTCGCCCTGCCGCGAAGGAAATCGCCGTACCGCTGCACCAAAAGCCCGCCGCCACTGTGCATCCGGACGCGTCGCATGATACCAACACTGTCCTTCCAGGCATAGCGGGCGTTGGGAGTGTCTCCCAGTAGTATGCTGAAATTGGCGTGCAGCGTGTCCGGTTTCTCTTCATTTGCCTCGGTGTATGGGCTGTGCCCTCCAGCAAGTGGAAGCCGGTAGTATCGCAAGGACGAGACGTGGCCATGACGGCAGTAGCAGTGCGTCTTCATCTTGGACCCATCGTCGTAGTGCCAGTAGAACTTCGGGTCCAGCGAGTACTCCGTCATCAACTCGGAGGGCTTGGTTTCCACTCTGACGCCGATGTAGGTCCTGTTGGGTTGGCTCTTGATGCCATGCCAAGCCAGGAAGCTAGTGAACCAACTCGCTCGCGAACCTTCCTTGCCTGGCGCTAGCAGTACGTTCCGTGCCAGAAGAGAATTCCTTCTGCCGGTGCCGTCGGAGAACCGCACTCGGAAGCAGTCCTTCTCTCGTTTGATGGAAGTGACCTCGTGTTCAAAGCCGGTCTCCAGTTTGCGGCGCAGCAAATCGTGGAAGAACCGCCCGACCACCGCCCTAAGGTTCTCCGACCCCATATGCCGAACTGGTAGATGCTTGTACGTGATGCCTCGTTGCGCCATCGCGTCAGCGTAGACCTGCCACTGGCTGGCGGGCTTGTCTTTTCTTACGGAATACCCGTCGTATGCGGTAAGTACACGCTCGACGTAGCGTAGGTACTGGTTTGCCCTCTCCTCCTGCGCGAAGACTCCGTCCAGCTTGCCCCCGGCCCTGAGAGTGAGAACCAGCTTCCCGTCAGAGAAGAGACCGGCTCCACCCGCACCGGACACCCGGTTGACGGCTTCCTCACGGCCGTCTCGACAGTGCCTTGGCGAGCACCGCGTCGACACAGGCTTGCCTTTGTCGAGCATCACGACCCGCAGGCCGGGCGCCTCCTCAAGGCACTTCCGCGCGGCAAACATCCCGGCCGGCCCAGCACCGACGATGACAAGGTCGCAAGAAGCCAAGCTACGCGCAGGCTGGCTGTAGACGCTCACCGCTGGTTGCCCTTGGCTGGCTTCGTGGTAGTCTTCTTGCCGGAGTCTCGCGACATGCCCTGCGAACCAGGCACACGGGAGGTGTCATTCTGGTTCGAGTCACGATCTCCTGAACCTGAGAACGTATCACCCTGAGTAGGCGAGCGCTCTGGAGGCCTCTTGGCGACGCTTGGTGCAATTGTGTTGAACATGAGAATCACCGTGATCACCGCCACGGCCACACTGATGGCCGACAGGATTAATGGCAAAGCTCTGTAGAAAGTCTTCTGAAGTCCGCCTATCTCGCGGCGCAACGACAGCAGACTGCTGTCGATGGGCTCTTGCGCGAATTTCTCGATGCTGTCCAGATTCTGATACGTACCACTATAGGTGCTATCCGGCGTGTCGTCCAGTTTGCGGAATTCGATTGTCACCAAGTGCTCGCCGCGCTTCAACTTCACGCTTTTGTTGGAGAAGTTGTACAGCAACGCCACGACCTTGCCTTTGTAGCCCGGGTCTATCTGAGACTGCGCCGCTAGAATGACGCCCTGCTTGAGGAGGCTGTGGCAGATAGACACGCTGGCAGCAGCATCGCACGGCATTGTCAGGGTTTGTTCGGTAATGACGAACGCCACCTCGTTGCTCGGTATTGAGAAGGACGCCCCTCTCTGGCCCAACTTGCCGTCCCTCTTGCCGATCCTGAACTGGTCTCCAACAGAGAGGTCATAGCTGGCGGGCTTGACAAGATTCACATCGTATGGCTCCACCAGCAGTGTCGGGGCTGCGCATAGCCTCTTGATCGTCTTGTCGGAGAAGACCGCCATTATGGGCAATCCTGCAGCGTCTTGCGGCCCAGCCAGGGCCTAGCCGCCACCATCGAGTGTAGATTCATTAGTCGTTGTAGTTCAGACGCTTCCTGAAGTCGATGAGTTCGCGACCTTTGGCGTGCCACTTCTGGCGAGGGCCTCGCTTCTCACCGCTGAGTCGCCTCGACCCCTTCTTGGCTCGGAAATAGCGTGCCACGGCGTCCTCGGTCACTTCTAGCGCGGCCGCGCACTGCTCAATTGGGTACCATTTGTCTGATTCTATCTTCAACGCAGCCTCCCTATGTCGGCCAGCAGTGGCAACAAGTCGTCATTACCTATGACAATGTACGACAACCTCTGATTGCATCTGACGACACATGTTAGGGGGCAGCGGTCTCCGTGTCAAGCAGTAGGCAACAGGCAATCATAGTATAACGTGCTGCTCCTGAAGTGTTCGTGGACGGTTCGTTCGCGAATCGTCCGCAGGTCATTCGCGGCAGTTCAATACTCCAGCCGTCCCCTAGTTGATGCCAATCAGCTCCTTGAGTCGCTTGTTGGTTGCCGTTACCCTGACAAAGTCGACTAGGTCTTCGCTGCAGATGACCCGGATGCGCCGCACGTTCTTGACAAAGGACTGCAGTATGCTGCGGGGAAGAATGGACACGAACTTGTCGGTGAACGGGCTGGGGTTGCGCTGTCGCCTAGGCAACTCGCCCTCTCTGTAGTGCACCAAGATCCTCTTCAGCTGCGTTGTCTCGATCGTCCGCTTCGCGTCTGGCACGTCGATCAGTATTTCCCAGTCCTCCACCTGCCTCTGTACCGAACGCCGCGCCTGACTGCACAGTTCTTTCTCGGCGTTCTTCCGGCGGACGTCGTCGTAGAATCCCGTGAGGCTTCCTTTGAATCTGTACCCGGGAATGCTGCGCCCACGCTTGTGTAGGTGTCGCTTCATGATACGCCCAAACAAAGGGTTTCTACTTCTCTCAAGCATGGATAGGAGCTGCGTGTCGGTTTTGTCTTGGATCTTCTCTGGAGACAGTCCTTCATCCAGAACGACTCTCTTTAGCATTGCCTGTACTATCCGCACGGCGTGATGCCAGTACACATGCCTGTACATCAGGTATGAGCATGTCCCTCGGTTAGTTGAAATTCCTAGCGGCTCCCACATCACTTTAGGCAACTCTCTCTGTTGCGTCAATTTCTTTCGGTGACGCGGACCGTTCCAGTGCACTCAGCAATGCGGGGATGTGCCGGTAGCCATCTACGCACCGGAAGTGCTGCTCGGCATGTAGCAGCCCAGCTACACACCAGCGCCAGCGCATCTCGCCAGGGCGCCAGCGCTTC
>VGIR01000016.1 GCA_016867815.1 candidate division WOR-3 bacterium
GAGCGCCCGAAAGTGGGGGCAACCCACTGGCGAGACCGACAGAACTGGCGGTCAGGCGAAGCAGGACCGTCGGAAGATAACTCTACTGAAAGCGAGACAGCTAACGCACGGCTTGACTCCATACCTGCTCGTCCGTGTCCGTTCGTGGGCGTGTTCATTTCCGCTCGCGAATCATAGAGCCGCCCGCCTTCAAGTCAACTTCAGGCCCGCCTCGACCGCAACGGAACCAGGAATCGCCGGGTCAAATGGAGAAACGCAAGGAGCAAACGATGAGAGAGACCAGAAAGACAGCAGCGCCCAGACGACCAAAGCCCGTAGCGGCAGTCGCGAAAGTCGATGGCGAGAACGCGGTGCTCGCGGCAATATCCAAGATGGAACACCCGTATCGCGCCATGGGCGAGCGACTACATGCCATCATCAAGGCCGGCGCGCCGACCCTGACGCCGCGAGTCTGGTACGGCATGCCCGCCTATGCCAAGAACGGCAAGGTCATCTGCTTCTTCCGCGGCGCGGACAAGTTCAAAGAG
This sequence comes from candidate division WOR-3 bacterium, assembly GCA_016867815.1. Taxonomy (NCBI): domain Bacteria; kingdom Pseudomonadati; phylum Caldifarciminota; species Caldifarciminota bacterium. The sequence continues at coordinate 528 of VGIR01000016.1, forward strand.
AGGTACATGACTCTCGGCTTCAACGACTCGGCGAACCTCGACGACGGCAACATGTGGCCAGTCGCCTTCGCGCTGACAGAGTTGACCCCGGCCGAAGAAACGCGAATCGCCGCCCTTGTCGAGAGAGCTGCGAGCTAGAAGCCTTCCCGCAAGCTCGCCATTACCAACCGCTAGGTTTTGCCTGGGTCCGCTCCGGCAGGAGAAGACCGGATTGCGCCTGGGCATTGATCTCCAGCCGCGACATCTGGGCGTCCGCCGACTAAGACCGAGAACGCGCACGGAGACGCGCCGCCAGCCGGCACGAACTGCCTAGCAGACGGCCGGCCCTCGCCTGCGCTGCCTGCCGAAGTTCTCAGCGCTGCCTCGCACTAGCCCGTCGGCAAGACGGCCGATTCAACCTCATACGCCCCACTACCTGCCTCTCCAGTAGAGCCGGCAACGGCGCTCCGAACAGTGACTTCGCATAAGACTCACCCTGTTGTAGACTGGGGAATGGATTAGGCGACAGTGATATCTACCGGATAAGCCGAATAACCATCAGGGGTCTATGCTATCTTATGGGCCATACACATGGCTGTATGTTGGGACGTGTTCTAGGCTAGCCTGTGGGCCACTCGGTATGTAGCCGGGGGGCTAGCCCTGGGGCTAGCGTGGTAGCTAGCGTAATATCCTGCTAACACGGCAGTTGTAGTAGCTGACCGACAATCGGCCCTCCAAGTTGCCCGCTGAGTCTCGTGCAGAGTATCTACCCTTGCCAAGATGTCTGTTCTTGGTTATGCTCTTTCACGCGTAGAAGCGCTTGCCGCTTTCCGCAGTTCAGAACGGAGTGCGCTGTAAGCTCACGAACACGAGACTATGCGGGGAGCATGCTGGTGAAAACGGAGAACTGGAGGTCAGGATGAGCGTGAGGTCGTCAGATGACAGGCTGTACAACTACACCCTGAAGCACGATACCGAGGTCATCAAGAAGCAGACGGACAAGCGACGGGACCGGATGCTGTCCAAGCAGCATACGGCGCAGGTCGAGCTGGCCAACCTTGAGGAGCAGGCCAAGGTCGTCATCGGCACACATGGGGTGCCAACGTACACCTACCCCGCCTATCTGAACTTCTGTCGGGAGGTGTGGAAAAAGTCGAAGCGTTTCAGCGGCGAGACCCTGAACCGAGAGGTAATGATCATCGAGGACAAATGGGTGGCGCGAGAGTTGAAGCGCGAGGTGCTTGACCACCTGCGGAAGGACACACTGGCGATTCCAGACCCGGCCTGAGGAAGCCGCCGGGATCCACGTTCAGGTTGAGGTCAAGGTTCAGACGGGAAGGCCGCTAACTCGACCTTAGCCTTGGCCTTGGCCTTGGCCTTGGCCTTGACCTGTTCCTACTCCCCGAACTCCCGGTCCAGCAGCCAGAGCAGGTTCTTCTTCCGCCTGTGCCGTTCGCGGAAACCGGCCAGGTACTCGCGGAACTTCCGGCTCTGCCCAAGCCCGGCGATGACGCCCTCGGCGCGGCGCAGACACCGCACCGCCGCCTTGTACGCCTCGTTGTCCGCCCCCTGCACGACATCTTCGGCGAGCCGCTGGTAGACGCCTATCGCGTCGGCCGGATGCTGCGCCTCTCTCGCGCGCGCCAGCTTGAGCCACGTCTCCTCGTGGCATCCGCCGGCCTGAGCCTCTCGCCAGGCGGCGTCAACGTTCTTCTCCTTCAGCAGTATCTCGACTATCAATGACCCGCAGCGCAGCCGCTCGTCAGCGAACTCATAGCCGGGCGCCGGTTTCGGAGCGCGGGCTACCCGCTCCTTGAGGTACTCGAGGGCCTCGTCCCTAAAGACCGACGGCTGTCCCGCCTTCTTCGCGACGGCGCGCAGCCGCGCGTAGGTGTCGATTCCCGACCTTTCGGTGAACAGGGCCCAGGCGTGATTCAGGGCCTCGGTCGTTTGTCCGCGTCGCGCGTACTCTTCGGCCAGGAGCTCGTGGAGTTCGGCCGCGCCGCCGACCGCCGACGATTTCAGGCCTGCCTCGGCCCACGCGACCGCCTTGTCCGGCTGGCCCATGTCCATGCACTCGCGTGCGGCGAAAAGGTAGGCCCACAGGATACGCATGTCCTGCCTGCAGACTTCGGCCATCAGATCCAGGTTGACCGTCAGCAGCGCGGCGTGGCGGGCAATCTCACGCACTCGATAGTCAGCCGCGGTCTTGCCGCGCGCGGCCGCCCTTCCCCGCAACTCGGCCACGGCCAGCCTGTGATAGACCGCCAGCCCCTTCTCCCCAATCAACCCGACATACCGCGCGTAGATACCATCGCGGGTCGCCTGGTCGGAACTCAACTCGAACTCGAAAAGCCACCGGGCCAGCTTCTCCGGGTCATGGTGTGACTCGGCGCACGCCTTCGCGTGCAAAGAGACGAACTGGCCGACGACCTGCTGCAGCTCTGCCCCTGGGTAGTACGACCGGCCGGCGACACTGTCCGCACGCTCAAGGCCGAACGCAGCCAGCTCCGCAACTGCTCCGGCGTGGCCGGCCTTCAGCAGCTCATGCAGAGTGTCGAGCACGGCGGTGAGCTTCTCCACCCGACCCGAATCGCGGCGGTCCGACCATGCCTCACCGCTGCGGGTCGCATCGTCGATGGCGAGCCTAATCGCGGCCACGTCAGGTCCGTCCCGGCGCGTACGCGCAGTAGCAAGAACGAGTCGCTGTCTCAGCCGCTCGTCGGTCTGCGCCTGCTCCATGACCATGTCCACGAGCTTTTCCTTTGCGAGACCAGTTAGGTAGCCCTTCACCGCCTCGGGGCTGGCGGAAAGCGACTGCGGGGTATCGGTCAACGCCTGCCGCACCAGCCACGCCGCGCCGGTCGCCACGCAGTGCTTGCAGAACAGGCCGTCCTGACCCACAGGACACGAACACCTGCCGCGTAGCCCCACGGGTTCGGCCCGCAACTCTACGTCATACCAGCGCGACCCGCGCACTCGCGCCGTGACGACGCCGTCGCTCTCCTTCAGCGCCTTCACGCGGCCCTGCTCGAAATACCGCCTCCCCCGCTCAAACGACTGCCCGTATGCGACACGCTCAAGCGCCTCTTTCGTGAGCACATCGGCCAGACTCTTCTCGGCCACGCCTCAATCTACAGCCGCCACCCGGCCGGTCAAGCACCGGGTTAGCGGCCCGCGCCGGGTTTGCTCTGGACCGCAGCCCATCCACCTCAAGTGGCCCGACTGGGAGAAAGACTGCCCGCGCTGTCGCGGGCAGGTTCCTTGCGGCAGACCCGCGTAAAAACTAGTCGGTCAGCACCACCTTGCGGCTGAAGCGCCTGTCCTCAGCGACGAGGTTGCAGAAGTAGACGCCTGCTGGCACGTAATGACCGCGGCTGTCAGTCCCGTCCCAGTCGACTACATGGGAACCCGAATGCAGCCGAGCCTGGACAGCGGTCTTGACCAGCCGGCCGGCGAAGTCAAAGACCTCCAATCGAGCTTGGGAGGGAGCAATCAGACTGAACCTGAGACGAACATGTCCCAGGGACGGATTAGGCCAAACCTCCAATCCGCAGTCCCCGCTCTGGTCCTGTCTAGTCTCAAGCCCGCCGACTTCAACCGGCACAAACTGCACAACAACCGGATTCTGGGTCGCGGGCCCCTCGCCGTGTACGAAGAAACCTGCGACCGAGTCAACCGTGTAGAGAACGCACAGGGTGTCGCGGGCCAGCAGGTCAACGACAGAAGGGAACCGCTTGGAACTCAAGTCCGGGACCGTGGTTCTGACAGCCGAGACCCAGCTAGCGCCGTTGTCATAATTGTCACTGGCATACCAGACGTCGGCGCGCGCCCGGTCAGTCGAAGGCTCGATATTCGCGGTGTCGAACTGCTCCCACGCGACGTAGAGCCCGCCATTCCGGTCCTCGCCAATGCTCGGTCGGCCGGCGAGAACCGCATTGTATCCCAGTCTCGACGTGGTGCTCAGTGCGGTTCCGGCTCGGTGAACCCGACTCCATTGCGGATTATTCTCCTCACACCAGTGCCAGATTTCGGCCGGCATCACGTATTGTTGGCCGCCGCGGAGGGGCACTACTTCAGCCACGACGTGCAACCGGTCATGCCGGTCATAGTAGGGAAACACGCCGAGATAAAACGACGGAGCAGTGTCCCCGCCAAATGCCGGCGGCGCCGGCAACTGCGCGGACGAGTCCCAACTTGTGCCGCCATCGCTTGACGTCCGATAGAAACCCTCCTGCGGCGAATCTACCCAGTACTTCACCCAGGTCAGCGTCAGCTTAGGGCTGACCTTGGAGGCGGTGATGCTGTGGCTCGGGAAGCCGGGGTCTGGCTCGGGCGGTGGCACGTGCATCGGCACACTCCAAGTGCCCCAGGTCGTGCACCGGCTGTACCACAACTGGCCGTAGTCGTCAATCGCGGCCGCGTGCAGCCGACGATTTGCGCCTACTGCAAGGGCCGCGCGCTCGGGTGACTCGCTCGGTCCGGTGCAGTACTCAAAAACCCCGGCCCCCGGCGCCGTGTCGCGCGCTACCACAATGGGCCTGCCAGCATGCGCCGACACCAATGCCGCGCCCGTTGTCGGGTCGCAGTCAAGATTGCCAAACCCGCTACGTTCGGCGAACACTGAGATGCCGTCCAGGGACCAACGCCATGAACCGGACTGGTAGTCGTAGAAGTTGTAGCGCATGTTGCGGTCCGGAAACGGGATGCTGTCGATAGAGTAAATCCAGCCGGCGTGAAGCCCGCTGACCGCCGCGTTGACGAGCATCCGATAGGCCGGCCCACCTGTCTGCCAGTCATAGGTCGTAGTGCCGACCGTGTCAATCCTGCCAACCTGTCCCACGGCCAAGCCGGCGGTGCAGAATAGGACTCCGAGCATTCTCGACATGCAGCCTACCTATCTCTGGATGATGAACTTGGTGGTCTGGGCGGTTTCGGGCCGCAGGAAATACACACCGGGGGCCAGGTGCCCGACGGCGTTTGCGCCCGGCATGAGGTCAAGCAGCCTCCGGCCGGAAAGGTCATATACCGCGGCCGGTTCGGTGCCCTCAAGATGAAGCTGGCCGGCCGTGATGCTGGGCCATACCCGCATATCGGAGATTGGGTCCCGGGCCCGCCAGGGCGCCATGACCGCAGAAGAAGCAGGCGAGAGCTGCAAGAACATCACGTCCCAGCGGTTTGGCGCGTTCGGCACCTGGCTGGTCCAGAACAAATCGACCCCGGCATCGGTTACCGGATAGCCGAGATGCGGGCAATAGGAGTAGACTGTGTCGCTGGTCAGGTTCACAATTGGCGACCACTTCTGACCATTGAACGTCCGGTATAGTATATCGTACTGGACCTTGTCGTGGGGCCGGAGGAACTTCCGGGGCCAGGCCACGTAGACTTTGCCAGCACTGTCAACGGTCATGCTGTGGGGGCGTACCATCCCGCTACCGTGGATTGACTCGCTGACCAGGACCGGCTGCGACCAGGCCGTGTCGTATGCCGCGTAGTAGAGCAGAACCAACGTATCCGTCGTCCGCAGATATCCGCGGCACCACGTCGCATGGAAGCGGCCCGCAGTGTCTGCTGCCGTGCTGGCGCTGCCTGTCTCCCAGGTTGTATCCAAGATCTGCCTTGACGACCACTGGCCGCCGCGCTTGAGACGATATGCCACCCGGTCCCGGTCGGCACGCTCGTTCCATGTTAGGAGAATGTTGTCAAACCGGTCCATCGTGACTAGCGGCGCGCAGTCGTCAGCGGGGTTCCGGGTGAGGTTCTCGGGAGTTGTCCAGCCGGAATCGTCTCGGACGCTGTACCAGACTTCACGCGGTTCCACAGGGCTCGGTGGCAGATTCCAGACCAAATGCGCGCGGTTCATGGTATCGCAGACGAGCGAGGAGTAAGGGTCACCGGCTCTCTGCCGCAAGTACGACACTCGTTCCACCGGCTGCCAGCCGATGCTGTCACGACAGCGGTAGAAAACCTCTTCGTACTCACCCTCCACCTCGTCTTCCCACCAAGAGCAGTGCAGCCGGCCCCGGCGGTCAATTGCCAGTGCCGGGTAGACTGACCTGGGCCTGCCGGTTTCGCTCACGTTGAACGTGTCGCTCCACGTGAGCCCATTGTCTGTCGAGCGCTTGTAGTAGATGTCGCTGATTTGGCCGGGCCCGTTGCCGAAGTTGTTGGAATAGACCACATGGAGAGCGCCCGTGCTGTCGCGTGCGGAACACCGCAGAGTAGCGTATCCGGGCGCGTACTCCCAAGCGGTTCGGTCGACAAAGCGAGCCGAATCCGGATAGGCTATGAGCAGCGCCAGCAGGAGTCCCATTTGCTGCGGCACACCACTTCCTCTTGGGGCGGTAGCATGACCGTCCAAGAGCTCTAGCGCCAACTACCGCAGTACGAGCACCTGTGTTCGTGCTCCGCTATCCAGACCTTCCGGCCTGAGGTAGTACACCCCCGCCGCCAGCCGTCGGCCGGATTCGTCGCGACCGTCCCAGCGGGCTTCCGAACCGGAGCAAATGAGCCTCTTGACTACACGGCCCTGGGCATCAAATGCGACGACCGAAACCCCTTCGCCAAGGGTCCGCGACAGGTGGATGAATACAGGCCCACTGGTCGGATTTGGCCAGACCGCGACTGATGCGGGTTCCGCCGCAACTACACCCGCAGACTGACCGCCTCCGGCCCGGTGGACATTTGGATTCTGCTTGTACCAGACGGCCAGTGCGTCGCCGGCCTCGCGCGAGTCGCCGAACACAACGTGCCGGCCCTGCAGGTCGGCGGTTATCTTCGGCCAACGGGAGTCCGAGTATATCCTGCTGGGCTGGAGCGATGTAAGCTGAACCTCTCGGTCCCAATTGGTCCCGAAGTCAGTAGAGCGGCGGTACTTGATGACGTCGGTATACATCCCGTGAGTCCACCAAACCACGTGAACTCCGTACTGGTCAGCCACGACATCAGGATGATACCCTGTGCCAATCCACTGGAGCGAGTCCCAGCTTGCTCCGCGGTCTGTCGAGCGTGTATAACAGATGCTGTTCCCGCCTTCCTGCCAGACCAGATGCAGCGTCCACGGATAGACTGCCTCATAGCAGTCGATCGCCGGGTAACGGGAGTCTCCTCCGGTTGCCAAGACTGGCCGCCCGCTTGTGCCATAGAACCAGCTTTCGCCACCGGTCCCTGACCAGTTGGTGCGCAGGTCGAAGTCGGCACTCGGCCCCCCTGGGCAGTTATCAGCCCAGACTACGACAATGAATCCACCCAGTGGCGGCGGAGCCTCTTGTGTTATCGGAAGCTCCGTACAGATGTCGGCCTCCTCGGAGCGGCCGGGCAGGTAAGTAAGACGCATCGCATTGTCCGGCGGCACGCCCTGACCCGGCGGTGGGCTCCAAGTCGAGCCTCCATCAGGGGAACGTTTGAAGAAAATCTCGGTGCTTTCGGCACCGTACCTGTCGTCGTCCCAAACTGCATACCGACTACCAAACAGCGAGGTCAGCGCGGGTCTGCTGCCCTGACCCATGGATCCGCTGCCCTGCCACTTTGCCCCATTGTCCGTAGAGACGTCACGGTATATGGTCTGCTGGCAGGGGGCAAGTGCGGTGACTGTTCCGCCGCGCGCCTCGAGTGCTATCGCATTGTCATTCCAGACGATAGGCCCGCCGGCGATCACAACCGCTGTAGACCAACTCAGACCGCCGTCCAACGAGCGACAATACCACGGGAAGTTGCAGTCTTGAGGGCATTGCGATGTCGCTCCGGCGACGTGGATGGCCCCGCTACTGGTGCTGATCGCGAGCCCGGTTCGACTGGACACACGCGAGCCGGCGGCCACCAGTACTTCGTCCTGCCAACCGGTCGGGTCAGCAGGTGCAGCCGCGATTGCGGCCAGCAGCAGAGCTGCTACTAAGCTGCGCTGAGACATAGAACCTCCTCTTGCTGGGTCTTCACGACCCTGTGCGAATTATAGCCCCCCTGCCCGCGCTGTCAACGAGCGATCCGTGCGATCCGTGCGCGCGTCGGGTTCTTGTAGATGCCACCATCTGCCCATGAGCCAGACCCATCAGCGTGCCCGACGGCATTTCACCGCTGGACACGCTGCGTCTAGCCAACGGCGTCTACTTCCTGCGCCTGGAGGCAGGAGCCGCAAGACACTCAACTCGGCTGGTGGTGGCTCGCTAGCGCAGAGCCCTGGACCGGCTTGGGACACGATTCCGGAAAGCCGGGACAGTCCCTCGGAGCGCGAGGACGCGCGGTACAGACCCGGTTTTCCGGTCATGTCCCCGCCGCCGCGCGGTTGACACCGGTAGCGGCCGTGGGTAAGATTGCCGAGCCCGAATGACGAGTTCCGACATCACAACCAATGGCGGTTGAATGACGCGTAACCGCTCGCAACATCTCGTCTGGCTTGCTGTCCCACTGACGTTCGGCGTCTACTTCCTCACGCTTTCCCCCGCCGTCGGCATGATTGACTCAGGCGAGTTGGCAGCCGGATGCCTCCTCTTGAACACCCTGCACTCGACTGGATACCCGCTGTATACGCTGCTCGGACGACTGGCGAGCCTGGTACCGCTGGGGACGGTGTTTCACCGGGTGGCGATGTTGAGCGCGGTTCCGGCTGCTCTTGGCGTGGCGCTCTTGCTCTTGCTCGGGCTTCGGCTTGGCCTGTCAAGACCGGTGGCCGGTGCCGCCGCGCTGCTATTGGGTTTCTCGTTTCCGGTATGGAGTTCGGCGGTCGACGTCGAGTTGTTCGGCCTGACGCTCCTCATGGTTTCGCTGCTGTGGCTCCTGGCCGAATCGGCCGGGTCGGGAAGGTCGCTGCCGGTTCTTGCCTACGTCGCCGGCCTCGCTATGACCAACCACCTGACCGCGGCCAGCACGGTTCTTGGAGTGGCGCTGGTCGTAGTCCTGAGCTATCGGAAGGACCTCGTGCGCAGGCTTCCCGCGCTGGCCTTGCTGTTGATTCTCGGGTTGTCGGTATACGTGTTTCTGGTGTTGCGCTCCCGGGCCGGCCCCCTGTTCCCGTGGGGCAATCCCGACAATCTTGAGCGCTTCTGGTGGACCGTGACGGGGAGGGAGTTTCAGATCCGGATGTTCTCCCTGCCGTTCCCGGCGGTTGTGCACAATGCCGTCCGCGGGGCAGCGCTCCTGGCCCGCAGCCTCGTGTATGTGCTGGTTCCGGTCGTCTTCTATGGCGCGGTCCGGCTGTTCCGCCAGCGGCGAAACCTGGCCATCGGACTCATTGTGGCAACCGTGCTGCTCTTTGGCTATGCAGTCAACTACAACATTCCGGATATCAAACCCTACTACATACCCTGCGTGTTTGCGCTCATTCTGCTCGCCGCGGTCGGGCTCGAAGGGTTGATCTCGAACGTCGAACGTCGAGCGCGGAGCCCTGTAGCCAGGACTGCGCTCCGACAGGCACCCTGGCTTCTCGGAATTGCAGCGCTGGTCCTGAACTTCCCGGTTGCGGGCAAGCAGGGCGACTACGTCGCCCACGATTACATGATGAACATGCTGACATCCGCCGGGCAGAACGCCACCATCATCACCAACTGGCGGGACCTCTCCGGGCCCATGTTCTACCTGCAGCACGCCGAGCACGTCCGGCCGGACGTGTGCTTCATCGACAAAGAGCTGCTTCGAGAACCATGGTACCTCCACTACCTCGAGCGCGACTATCCCTGGTTGGTTGAGCGCTCTCGGGCCGAGATCGAGGCGTACCGACCGTACGTTGAGCAGTTTGTACACGGCCAGATCAAGAACACCGCCGAGATTCAGCGTCGTTACATCGCTCTGCTTGAGAGCTTCGTCGACCGCAGCCCGGAACGGCCGGCCTATACGACCTTTGATGTGACTAAACGGCGCGGCGCCGACGCCGGTTTGATGTTTGTCGGCGTGCGCCGCGCGCCGGTCGGAGTGCTGTTCCAGATCAGGCGCGACTCAGTCCTGCCTGATTTCGACTATGCCAAGCTCGTCGTCCGCCTGCCGCGGAACGAACCTGACTCACTGACCCGGGCTGTGCTGTCCGTCTACCGGCACTTCGTCATTCGCCGCGCGAATGCGCTCGCGGAGTTCGGACGCCCGGACGAGATTCCGCCGCTGCTCGCGTGGTACCGCTCGCTCCCCGTCGCCCGCCTGGCGCCGCTTCCGGACAGCAGCTAGCACACAAAGACATGGACGCCGTCATTCCGCGCGGCCTGCGCGGTTGACAGCGGTAGCGGCCGTGGGTAAGATTGCCCAGTCCGAATGACGAGTTTCGAGGTGACAACGCATGTCCGCACGGAGCTTCTCGATATCACCGACAAGGTGAGGGACGCCGTCGCTCAATCCCAGGTCGGCTCGGGGATGTGTTTTGTCTACGTGCCACACACGACCGCGGGAGTAACCGTGAATGAGAGTTACGACTCGGACGTGGCTCGCGACATCACGGAAGCTCTATCGAAGCTTGTCCCCCATCGCGGCGGGTACGCCCATTCCGAGGGCAATTCCGACGCGCACATTAAGGCGGCAATGGTCGGCTCCTGCCAGGCAATGCCGGTCGAGGATGGCCGGCTGACTCTCGGCCGGTGGCAGGGAGTCTTTTTCTGCGAATTCGACGGCCCGCGGCAAAGGCGGGTCCAGGTACAGGTAACAGGCAAATGAGGGACAAGAGATGAAGGGACAAAGGGATAGAGTGACGGATTCCGCGCACTTGATCCCTCGATCCCTTGATCCCTCGATCCCTTCTCTCTAAAGGAGGTCCGTTGGCACATAAGAAGCTCTTCATCCCGGGCCCGACCGAGGTCCGGGAAGAAGTCCTCAAAGCACAGGGGCAGTGGATGATCGGGCATCGCTCGAAGGATTTCGGCGAGCTCAACAAACGCTGCATTGACAAGAGCAAGCAGATACTGAACACCAAGAACTATCTGTTCTGGTACACGTCTTCCGGCACCGGCTGCATGGAAGGCGCGCTCCGCAACGTCGTGACCGGAAAGATACTCCACACCGTCAACGGCGCGTTCTCGGACCGCTGGTTCAAGATCTCCAAAGCCTGCGGCAAGCAGGCAAGCTCCTTGGCGGTCGAGTGGGGCAAGGCGATCAAGCCGGAGATGGTCGACGCCGAACTCGCCAAGGGCGGCTACCAGGCAGTCACCATCACCCAGAACGAAACCTCGACCGGCGTGCGCAATCCGATTGAGGATATCGCCAAGCTGGTTCGCACCAAGTACCCGGACGTGCTCATCCTGGTCGACGCAGTGTCCGGCATCATGGGCGACTGGTTCGACATCGACGGCCTGGGACTCGACATCGTGGTCGCATCGTCACAGAAGGCGGTCGCGCTGCCGCCCGGCCTGGCCATCTCCGTTATCTCCCAGCGCGCGCTCGACAAGTGCCGCACGGTGACCGACCGCGGTTACTACTTCGACTACGATGCGATGCTCAAACGCTACGAGAAGGACTTCCAAACCCCGACCACGCCCGCGGTGTCGCTCTTCTGGGCCCTTGACCTCCAGCTCGATGCCATCCTGAAGGAAGGAATGCAGAACCGCTACCAGCGCCACCTGGAAATGGCGAGGTTCACCCGCGACTGGACCGCGAAGTACTTCAAGGTCTACGCGGAGCCCGGCTATGAGTCGGTCACCTTGACCACGGCTGCCAACACGCGCAACATCGTGGTCAAGGACCTGAACAGCGAGCTCGGCAAGCGGGGCATGCAGATCTCCAACGGCTACGGCGACATCAAGGAAAAGACCTTCCGCATTGCGCACATGGGCGACCTCACAATGGCGGACATGAAGGAAGTGACCACCGCCATCGTGGACGTGCTCAAGTTGTAGTAACACGACTGGCCTGACGACCCTGACGCCTCGCGGCCGATACCCGGCGGTGGGGCGTCAGACGTTTCTACGGCCGGCTATTCCAGGAGAGCCGCCCGGTGTCGACCTAGGAGACCCCTCAGGCGAGACGCCTCCAACCGCTGCACTCCGTCGGGGTGACGTCTGCAGACGGTTTCATCAATGAGCGAACTGGCGTTGGTGGTCTTGCTGCTGGGCACCTTTCTCCGGGTCGGAACCGTCGGTTCGCGCGCGACCGAACCCTATGCGGACGCGGCGGTCATCCGCTTCGCCAACGGCATGAACATCGACACCCGCGTCACTCCCTTGCCTGAGCCGGGCTCGCACCTGGAGACTGGGACCTGCTGGCTTGTGCACCTGACCGGCCCGGTGCGGCAGGAATGGCTGGCAAAGCTCAGGCGCCTCGGAGCCGATCCGGTCTGTTACCTCGCGTACCAGACGCTTGTGTGCAGGCCGTGGCGAGACATACCGGCCAGCGAGGTGAGAGGGCTGGACTTCGTCGACTGGCTCGGTCCCTTGCCAGCGGCAGCCAAACTCGCCCCTGAATTGACTGCCTTTGCTACCGGCTCCTCCCTCATCCCTCATCCCTCATCCCTCTTTATCCTCTCCGTCTGGCCGGGTTGCGACCCGAACGCCGTCGCTCTGGCGATAACCTCAGCCGGCGGAGAGGTCACCAAGGTGGCAGGCCACTCCGTCCGTTTCCGGTTTGATGCCTCGCGCGTTTCTGAACTGGCTGAGATGGAAGCCGTCGCCTGGATTCAGGAATGCAGTCCGGCCCGGAGCTTCAACCGCGATGTGCAGTGGGTCATGCAGATCGGCTGGCGACCGGAGCGTCCCGACGAAATCACCGGCCGCCCCCTCTGGCAGCACGGCATCCGCGGCCAGAATATGGTCGTCGGCTTGTTCGACACCGGAATATCCACCGAGCATGACATGTTCATCGACTCGTCCGTACCGATAACAGCGCCCGGTCTCTTCCCCGGGCACCGCAAGATAGTCGCGTACAAGCTCTACGAAGGCGCCGCCTTCGGCGATGCGGGCAGTCATCACGGCACAGCGGTCGCCGGGACCCTCTGCGGCAACGACTCGGTCGCAGGCAACGCGTCCGACCTCGACGGAGTCGCGCCGGACTGCCGCCTCTACTTCGTCGACGAGGGAAGCGCCTTCGGCTTCCACGTGTTCGACACCGACTTCACCGCGCTCCTCGACTCGGTTCGTCTGAGCAACGGACTGATCGAGCCGGTCCGTCAGGTGTCCGGCTCGTTCGGCACCGAAGAAAGCCTGAGCTACTACCGGATCGAGGAGTCGTCGGTCGACGCGGTTTGCTGGAAAGACAAGCAATTCCTGGTGCTCTGGGCCGCGGCCAATCGCCGAGGACCCCGCTACAACATCGGCCACCCGGCCGTAGCCAAAAACGTCCTGACCGTCGGCGCCTGCCACAACGGCACGCAGAGCAACAGCGTCTGGTTTCAATCATCCCGCGGCCCGTGCCGGGACGAACGCATCAAGCCTGACATCCTCGCTCCGGGCGTGGATGTTGCCACTGCCGACGGCCGCGCTCCTCACTCCTACGTAACGTCCAGCGGCACCAGCCTGTCCGCGCCGGCCGCGAGCGGTGCTCTGATGCTGCTGCGCCAGTACTTCGCCGAAGGCCGCTATCCGACCGGGACGCCCGATTCGGCACGTCGCATCACCCAGCTCAGCTCGGCGCTGATGCGCGCAATGGCAGTTGCGGCTGCCGACTCGAATGTCGGCGACGAATACATGCCCAACGATGCCGCGGGATGGGGCCGGCTTGATGTCTCAACCATCATGCACTTTCCCGGCGACAGCAACGGACTTGCGTTCGGCGACCAGCCGGTCGGGGTCGCAACCGGGCAGGACATGACCTTTCAGTTCGAGCTGGCCGGACGCGCGCCGATCCATGTCGTACTGGCCTGGACCGACACCGCTGCCGCGCCCGGGGCGGCAATTGCGATTGTCAACGACCTCGACCTGGAGCTGACCAGCCCGGATGGAAACCATTACCGCGGCAACCAGTTCTACAGAGGCTGGTCTTGGACGAATCCGCCGGACTGGGATAGTCGCAACGTCGTGGAAGTGTGCCGTGTCCCACATCCCCTGACCGGACGCTGGACCGCACGCGTCATCGGCCGCAACGTCTACACACCTCTCCAGCCGTTTGCCGTCGCTGTGCGGGGCGGAATCGCCGGCATTGGCCCCGGCGTTGCAGAGTCGGACACGGCTGTTCCTCGAAGAGCAGTCCCGAGGACGGCGTTTGCGCTGCCCCATCGGCCCGGCTGGAACCTGGCGGTTTTCGCCATCGATGGCAGACAGGTATTCGAGGTACTCGTTCCCAGGTCGGGGCCACCGCAGTTGCCGCTTCTGTCGCCCGGAGTCTACCTCTACCGGCTTTCCTCCGGCAATCTGCCGCCCGAAACCGGCAAACTGGTGATCGCGCGCTAGCGGGTCGGGCAGGAAATCAAGGAGCAATGGAACCGGGCCTGCAGTTGCCCGGCACCGGATGCCTTGTATCTCTCCAGCGTGGATTCCTCCCGGCTACACCAGCCCGGGAACCCACTTCGTGTTGATTACCACCTCGCGGTTCCACATCACCGCGGCGACCCGTACTCCGACAATCTGGTCCAGGAAAGCGACGGTGTCAAGCAACCTCCCGATTCCCCATACGTCGCCCTCAACCTGCATGTAGCGGTCGCGATAGGTCTTGCCGGAAAACACGACCCTGAGCCCGGCCTCGGCGACAAGCCGCTCCAGCCGGTCCGGACGGTGCCCGGTCTCTATCAGAAAGTGGAAATGGCCGAAGTTTTCAACCGGCGCCCAGTTCACCTCCGGCAGGACGCGCAGGACTCCCGTGCGATTGGTGTCGCTCCAAAGCAGCCGGTCGAGCTTGGCCCGCACCCAGGTCTGGGTTCGGTCCATGGCCAGGCCGACTTCGGGAATCCCGGACTCCGGGTGCTCGACCAGGTAGCGTACCAGGTCCTTCTCGTCTCTGGAAAGAGGCAGGGCAACCGGGAAAGAGTATTCGGCGACCCGGTACACCTCGTGGTAGTCGATGCCCGGCGCTTTGCGGATGAAGTCGGCCTCCTTGTCGAAGTCGCGCGAGTAGAACAGCACCGCCAGGTTCGGCCCCACCTGGTCTGGCAGGCTTGCGTTCAGCACGATTTCGCTCACGAACGGCAGCTTGGCCGCGAGCGCGTTCGCGAGACCCAGGCCACTTCTTGAGTTGGCAAGCACGGCGGCCCAGACCCAGTCGCCGCCCAGGAGCGGCGGCACTACGAGCGTGGTCTTGAACCCACGGATCACGCCGAGCGAGATGAGCCGCCGCAGGCGCTCCGCGTAGTCCGCCGGCTTAAGCCCTGCCGTCGTCACCTCGCCGTCAGTGGGAAACCACCCTCGGGTCTCGGCCAGCCTCAGCGCCGCAACGTCGCTCTTCTCAAGTATCATCACGCCTCCTGCTCGGGTCCGCATTCGTCATTCGGAATCCGGACTTCGTCGTACCGGCCGCCTCCTCACCCTCGCTCCGCTCTCCCTCTCCTCTGAGAGGAGAGGGACGGGATGAGGAGTATCCCGTACTTCGTCATTAGGAATTCGGACTTCGTCATCTCTCTAGTACGACCCCTTCCTCGACAGCACCGCACTCGGGGTCCTGAGTATGATCTTCAGGTCCTCCCAGAAAGTCCACTCCTGCACGTAGCTCGTGTCCATCTGCACGCGCGAGTCGTAGCTCGTGTCGTTTCTGCCCGATACCTGCCACCGGCCCGTGGCCCCGGGCGGGACGCGGAACATCACCAGCGAATGCTCTTTGTAGTACTTCACCTCATCGTCCACAATTGGCCGCGGCCCGACGAAACTCATCTGGCCCGCCACGATGTTGAAGAACTGCGGCAGTTCGTCGATGCTGAAATCGCGCAGGAACCTGCCCACGCGGGTGACGCGCGGGTCGTTCTTCAGCTTGAACTTCTCCTCGAACTCCTGCTTAAGCGCAGGGCTGGAGTCAAGCAGGGCCTTCAGCCGCAGGTCTGCGTCCCGGTGCATGGTCCGGAACTTGAGTATCCTGAGGTCGCGCATGTTCCGCCCCAGCCGTCGGTGCCGGTAGAAGACCGGGCCCGGGCTGTCCAGCTTGATGACGACACTTGTGACGATATAGACCGGACTCAGGATGATAATGGTCAGCGCGGACAGCACCAGGTCCACGACGCGCTTCAGCCTTCGGCCCACACCGGAGAGCGAATACGAGGCAATCGGCCGCGGATGGGGTCCGGACAGATACGTTGACATCTTGAAAGAAGGAACGCCGATGAAATCGACGAAGTAGTCACTCGACAGGCCGGCCACAATGTACTCGGTCTTCGGATTCGAACTGTCGACGATGATCGTGTCGTACTTGGCGACTCGTCCCCGGTCGTCCGAGTTCGCCTTGAGCCATGCCGGGAGGTCTTCGAGCGTGATGACCTCAACGCATTCGAAGCCCCACCAGCGCAGCAGCCTAGTCTTGGTGAAGTGCAGATCGGTGACGAGCAGCACGGGCTGACGGGTAAGGTAACGCAGGCAAAGGCCGATCAACGGTGCGAGAGCGTTCAGGTAGACCCAGAGCGCCAGCCAGAACTTGACCGTTACCGCCTCGGCCCAAGGCCATACGCCGTGCAGGAAGCTGTATCCGGCGTAGGCCAGGCCGAACGCGGCCTGGGTTCTTAGCGTGAGGCCGAAATTGGCGCGGGAGGTCGCTTCGAACTCTCCGGCCACGTAGCTCGCGCCGATGAGGATGATCCAGACGGCGACGACCGTAGTCACGGATGCCGAGTCCTGTACGAACGTGTTCCTGAGAATGGTGATGGCGAGCAACAGGAACAGCAGCTCCATCACTACCCGTACAGGACCGTTGTTCCTTGAGCTTATCTTCATCTACTGGGTCTCTGGCAGTCTATCAGGAGCACCCAGCCAGTCAAGCGCGCCAGCCTCTCAGCCCCGTCAGACCGTCGAGTGGATGCTTCGCACCGCCCTGTTCCTTGACCCTGTGGTTACGGTCAGCTACGCTTTCTTTCCCATGCCAGAAAGCAAAGTGCGAGCGCCGAATGCCGAACGCCAAACGCCGGCCGGGCTTGGGACACGATCCGAATCCGCTGCGGATTCGGTCATGTCCCGCGACGATGTGATCAGCATCCGCGGGGCGCGGGAGCACAACCTGAAGAACATCAGCCTCGACATCCCGCGCAACAAGCTGGTAGTCATCACCGGCCTGTCCGGCTCGGGCAAGTCGTCGCTCGCGTTCGACACCATCTACGCCGAGGGCCAGCGCCGGTACATCGAGTCGCTCTCGGCCTATGCCCGGCAGTTCCTCGGCATGCTGGAGAAGCCGGATTGCGACCAGATTACCGGCCTCTCCCCGGCCATCGCCATCGAGCAACGTACCTCGGCCCGCAACCCGCGTTCCACTGTCGGCACAGTCACGGAGATCTACGACTACCTGCGCCTGCTCTTTGCCCGTATCGGTAAGCCCTACTGCCCCAAATGCGGTAAGCCGATCTCATCCCAAACCACCGACCAGATCGTAGACAATCTGCTCGCCCTGACCGAAGGCACGAACCTCATCATCCTCGCCCCGTTGATACGCGCCCGCAAAGGCGAGTACAAGGAGCTGCTGGTCAAGGCCAAGCGCCGGGGTTACATCCGTGTGCGAGTCGACGGAAAGCTCTTCGAAGTTGATGAGGTGCCGGACCTCGAGCGCTACAAGAAGCACGACATCGAAGTCGTGGTTGATCGGCTGCAGGTGAAACCGGATGCAAGGAAGCGCCTGGCCGACTCGGTCGAGCTGGCGCTGAAAGAGGGCAATGGGCTGTGTATCGTCGCGACCCAAAGGGCCGCGACCGAAGTCCAAAGTCCCAAGTCAAAAGTCCCAAGTCCCGAGAGCCGCGCCGAAGGTGGCGACCTTGTGTTCTCGGCAGCCTTGGCCTGCCCGGAGTGCGGGTACAGCCTGGGCGAGATTTCACCCCGTCTCTTCTCGTTCAACGCGCCGCAGGGCGCCTGCCCGACCTGCCACGGACTCGGCACCAAGATGGAAATCGACCCGGACCGGGTCATCTCCAACCCTGACCTGTCGGTGATGGACGGTGCGCTCCAGCCCTGGGGCGAGGCACGGGAACGAAGCCAGTGGTTCACCGCGCCGCTCAAGACTCTGGCACGCCGGCACGGCTTCAAGCTCGACACGCCGTGGAAGAAACTTCCCGCCTTTGCCAGGCGGCTGATTCTCTACGGCTCCGAGGAGGACCTCAAGGTCAAGTACACGCGCTGGGACGACAGCGAGTTCTACTGGCAGCACAAGTTCGAGGGCCTGATGCCGAACCTGCTCCGTCTATACCATGAGACCGAGTCCGAGTCACGACGCGAGTGGATTGAAGGATTCATGACCCTGCTCCCTTGCCCCGATTGCCAGGGCCGGCGGCTGAAGCCAGAAGCCCTGGCGGTGCGCATCGGCGACGTGAACATCGCCGAACTGAGCGCTTTCTCCATCCGCCGCTGCCACGAGTACTTCATGCGTGAACTGAAGCTCACGGGCCGGGACGAGGAAGTGTCCCGCGAGGTCATCAAGGAGCTCCGCAAGCGGCTCGGCTTTCTCACCGCGGTCGGAATCGACTACTTGACCCTGGACCGCACCGCCGAGACCCTGGGCGGCGGCGAGGCCCAGCGCGTACGCCTCGCCACGCAGATCGGCTCCGGGCTCGTCGGCGTCGTCTACATCCTCGACGAACCTTCCATCGGCCTGCACCAGCGGGACAACCGAAAGCTGCTTGGAACACTGACCCGGCTGCGCGACCTCGGCAACACGGTCATCGTGGTCGAGCACGATGAGGAGACAATCCTTGAAGCCGACCACGTCATCGACCTCGGCCCGGGCGCGGGCGACACCGGCGGCAGAGTCGTGGCCCAGGGCCCACCCCAAGAGATCAAACGCAACCCGGACTCGCTGACCGGCGCCTACCTGTCGGGCCGGAAGAGCATCGCGCTGCCGGCCGAACGGCGCGAACCCCGAATCGGCGCTCTCACTGTCCAAGGCTGCAAGGAGAACAACCTCAAGAACACGGACATATCGGTGCCGCTCGGCCTGTTCGTGGCCGTGACCGGTGTCTCCGGCTCAGGCAAGAGCACGTTCGTGTCCGACATCCTGTACCGGGCGCTCGCCCGCCACTTCTACGACTCGCGGGAGAAGCCCGGCGCCCACGACCACATCGCCGGCATCGAGAAGATCGACAAGGTCATCAACATCGACCAGTCGCCGATCGGCCGCACCCCGCGCTCAAACCCCGCGACCTATACCGGTGCGTTCGGGCCGATCCGCGAGCTGTTCGCCAGAACCAAGGATGCGCGGATGCGCGGGTACAAGCCGGGGCGGTTCTCTTTCAACGTGAAGGGCGGCCGGTGTGAGGCGTGCGGCGGCGACGGCATCATCAAGGTAGAGATGCACTTCCTGCCCGACGTCTACGTCACCTGCGAGGTCTGCCGGGGCAGGCGCTACAACCGCGAGACGCTGGAGGTGAAGTACAAGACGAAGAGCATCAGCGACGTGCTGGAAATGTCAGTCCTGGAGGCGGACCTGTTCTTCGCGAACGTCCCGGCGGTCGCGCGCAAGGTCCGGCTGCTGGAGGAGGTGGGCCTCGGCTACGTCAAACTCGGCCAGTCGGCGACAACGCTCTCCGGTGGCGAGGCCCAGCGTATCAAGCTGGCCCGCGAGCTATCGAAGATTGCCACCGGCCGTACCCTCTACCTTCTCGATGAACCCACGACCGGGCTCCACTTCGAGGACGTCCGGCTGCTGCTCGGCGTGCTCGACCGGCTGGTTGCCCGCGGCAACACCGTGCTCGTCATCGAGCACAACCTCGAAGTCATCAAGTGTGCTGACTGGATAATCGACCTTGGGCCCGAGGGCGGGGACGAAGGCGGTACGGTTGTCGTGGCCGGAACGCCGGAAAAGGTCGCCTCGTGCGAATCCTCGCACACCGGCAAGTACCTGAAACCGCTGCTTAGACGCTAGACGCCAGACGCGTCACGACCGACGCCAGCAGCCTGCCGCGCCACGCACGCTGCTTTCGGCGTCCTGGGTCCGGCGTCCTGCGTAGAGCGTTGGGCGCAGGTTTTCGGAAACAACACTCGACAGAGGTCACCGACCGACTTCACGAAGCGGAACTTGAGCCCTTTCCTGACATTGGCCGGGACGTCCCTCAGGTCGCGGCGATTCTCGACCGGCAGGATGACGGCCTTGATCCCGGCCCGGCTCGCAGCCAGCACCTTCTCTTTCACGCCGCCGATGGGCAGCACCCGGCCGGTGAGCGTTATCTCTCCGGTCATGGCGATGCGCGGGTCGAGCGACTCCCGGCGGAGCAGGGAAATCACCGAGGCCGCGATAGCGATGCCGGCCGATGGTCCGTCTTTCGGGGTCGCGCCCGCCGGGATATGGATATGGAGGTCAGACTCCTCGAAGAACTTCTCGTCGATTCCTAGCTGCCGTGCGTGTGCCCTCACGTAGGTGAGCGCGGCCTCGGCCGATTCCTTCATTACGTCACCCAGCAAACCGGTCAGCAGCAGCTGCTTTTTACCCTTCATAAGCGATGACTCGATGAAGAGTATCTCACCGCCGAAGGGCGTGACCGCAAGCCCGGTCGAAACGCCGGCGTGCATCCGTCGTGCCGCGACTTCGGAAGAGAAACGGCGCGGCCCGAGCAGCTTCCTTACCTCGGGCGAGTCGATGGTCGAGAGCTTGCTCCGGCCCTCAGCGAACCGTCGCGCGAGCTTGCGCATCACCGACCCGACCTCCCGCTCCAGGTTCCTGACCCCGGCTTCGCGGGTGTACTCGCTCACAATCAGCTTCAGGGCTTCGTCTTTGAACTGGACCTGCTCTTTGGTCAGACCATTCTGCGTGAGCTGCCTCGGCACCAGGAAGCCTTTGGCAATCGAGATCTTCTCCTCGTCGGTGTAGCCCGGCAACTCGAGTATCTCCATCCGGTCGCGAAGCGCGGGGATGATCGTGTCGGCCACATTGGCGGTGGTGATGAACATCACCTGCGACAGGTCGACCGGCACTTCCAGGTAGTGGTCGGAGAAGCTGAAGTTCTGCTCCGGGTCGAGCACCTCGAGCAGGGCCGACGACGGGTCTCCGCGGAAGTCGGTCCCGACCTTGTCGATTTCGTCGAGCATGAAAACCGGGTTCATAGATCCGGCGGTGCGCAGTCCCTGCACGATTCTTCCGGGCAGCGCCCCAACGTAGGTCCGGCGGTGGCCGCGGATTTCGGCCTCGTCCCTGATTCCGCCCAGGGAGAAGCGCTGGAACTTCCGACCCAGGGCCCGAGCGATCGAGCGACCAAGCGACGTCTTACCCACACCCGGCGGTCCGATGAAGCACAGTATCGGCCCCTTGGAGTCCTGCATAAGCTTCCGCACCGACAGGTACTCGAGAATCCTCTGCTTTACCTTGTCGAGATTGTAGTGGTCCTCGTTGAGTATCTTGCCGGCCTGTCTCACGTCGAGGATGTCCTCGGTCCGCACCTTCCACGGCACGGCCAGCAGCCAGTCAAAGTAGTTGCGCGTGACCGAGTACTCGGATGCCGCGGGTGACATGCGCGACAGCCGGTCGAGTTCCCGGCGGGCCGCTTCCAGCGCGGCCTGAGGCATGCCTGCCTCCTCGACCTTCTTCCGCAACTCATCGATTTCCGCCTGGGTCTGGTCCGACTCGCCCAGCTCCTTCTGGATCGCCTTCATCTGCTCGCGCAGGAAGTACTCGCGCTGCGACTTGTCGAGCTCGCCCTTGACCTGGTCGCGGATCTTCGCGCCCAGTTCGAGGATGCCTATCTCCTTCGAGAGCATCGGCAGCAGCGCCTGCAGACGTTCCTTCACATCCAGCATCTCCAGCAGCCGCTGCTTCTCCGACAGGTCGAAGTTGACGTAGGTCGCCGCGAAGTCGGCCAGCCGGCCCGGCGACTCGAAGTTCCGCACCACGGTGTTGACGTCGTCGGGCAGGTACGGCGCCAGCTCGGCCAGCTTGCCGAATGTATCGGTCACACTTCGCATCAATGCCCGGGTCGCGGTGTCCTTCTGCCCGGTCTCCTCAAGCGGGGCCACCCTGGCCCGCAGGTACGGGGCGCCCGGAAGGTACTCTTCGACCCGTGCCCGCCGCATCCCCTGCAGCAGCAGCCGCATCGTCCCGTCCGGGAACCGGAGCATCTTCAGGATGACCGAGATGGTGCCGACTTCGAACAGGTCGGGGGGTTCGGCCTCTCGCTCCAGCGCCGTGTCGCGCTGCGTAACCGCGCAGACCAGCTTGTCACCGGCCAGCGCGTCGTCCACCAACTTGGCCGAGCGCTCGGTCGAAACTACCAGCGGCGACACGAGGCTTGGGAAGACGATGCCGCCCTTGACTACGAGCACAGGCAGCTCGCCCGGGAACTGGCCCAGCTTCAACTGCTCATCGGTTTTGACTTCGGCCTTGACTGTTGTCTCGGGATTGTCACTCAACTCGTATCACCCTCACGGTGCTGACACCGGTTCGGTCGAGCTCCAGGCTCAGCACTCCGTCCTTGATGTTTACCTTGATGCTGTCGGGGCTGACTGTGAACGGCAGGTTCACCCGCTTCTCAAACCCTCCATACGGGATCTGGGATTCATAGAAGGTAACCCCGCGCCGGACCTTCTCCGGCGGGCGCTTGATGCCGAGAATCTGGACCATCCTGGCCCCGACCCGGACGTGAACCTCTGACCCCGGGACGCCGGGAACTTCAGCCATCAGGTAGATCTTGGCTTCGCTTACGAAAAGATCAACCGGGGGCTCCCAGACGGCATTGCTCTCTTCGACTCCGAAGAACCGCTCGAACAGCTCATCAATGTCGTGGCTAACGGATACTATGCCGGTGAAATGCCGTAACCTATCCATTGCTATTGTTAGACGCCGGCCAGCGACGTCTGATTCCCGGCGGGCACGACCATGTGTGACAGCCGCCCGACTGCCAAAGCCCTGCCGCTGGCGGGCTCGACGTCCACCCACACACCGTTGATGCGCACGTCGCCGGTCGCCGGGTGGAGTCGCACCGGCACCATTTCGACCATCCGGCGCAAGGACAAGTCCTTGCTCATACCCAGTACCGAGTCGAACGAGCCGCTCATGCCTGCATCGGTGATGTAGGCAGTACCGCCCGCCAGAATCGCTTCATCCGCGGTCTGGACGTGGGTGTGGCTGCCGAGCACGGCCGAAACCCGGCCGTCCAGGAACCAGCCCATCGCCTGCTTCTCGGCAGTTGCCTCGGCATGTAAGTCTACGAACACAACCTGGGTTTCACGCCGGATTTCGTCCAGCGCTGGCAGAGTTGTGCGAAACGGACAGTCCAGTGCCTTCATGAACACCCGCCCCTGCAGGTTCACCACCGCGACTTTGACCCTGGCCGCATCAGTCCCTTTGGTCTCCTGTCCCAGTTCGTAGACCCCATAGCCCCGGCCGGGCGCCTGGGGCGGGAAGTTGAGCGGCCGGAGAATCCTCGGCTCGGTACCAAGGTACTCCCAGACCTCTTTACGATCGTACGCGTGATCCCCGGTCGTGATACAGCCGACGCCGGCCTTCAGCAGTGCGCCGGCGATGGCCGGCGTGATTCCGTAGCCGCCTGCAGCATTCTCTGCGTTGGCGATGACGAAGTCAACACCAAGCTGTTGCCGCAGAACTACGAGCTCCTGCTCGACCGCCTTCCGCCCCGGCTCCGCGCATATGTCGCCGAGAAAGAGCACGCGCAACGCCCCGCGGAGAGGTTGGGGGACGGACATAGAATGAGGCTGGGATTCGGAGTGACTCATTTCCTGTCTTGACCTTAGCCTTGGCCTCTACGTGCTCTACCTTGCGTAGTCTACCGCCCGTGTCTCACGGATAACGGTAACCTTGATCTGCCCCGGGTATTTCAGCTCGGTCTGGATCTGAGCCGCGACCTTGGCAGCAAGCTCTGCCGAATCCCTGTCTGTGACCTTGTCCGGCTCGACCAGCACACGTATTTCGCGGCCGGCCTGAATGGCATAGGCCCGCTCGACACCATCCATTGAGGATGCGATCGTCTCGAGCTCCTCGACCCGTTTGACGTAGGTCTCGAAGCTCTCTCGCCTGGCGCCGGGCCGGGAGCCGGAAACGCTGTCCGCAGCCGCGACCAGGAAGGCGTAGGGCGAATCGAGCGTCGCCTCTTCGTGGTGTGCGGCAATAGCGTTCGCCACCAACTCCTCCTCGCCGTACCGGCGCGCGAGCTCCGCGCCGATGCTCGCGTGGGGCCCCTCAATTGACTGGTCAGCGGCCTTGCCGATATCGTGCAACAGCCCGGACCGCTTGGCCAGCGCCGGGTCCATGTCCAGCTCTTGCGCCATCAGCGCAGCCAGGTACGCGACCTCCTTCGAATGGACGAGCACGTTCTGACCGTAGCTCGTCCTGTACTTCAGCCGCCCGAGCAGCTTGGCGAGTTCCGGGTGGAGACCGACGATGCCGAGTTCAAGCACGACCGCTTCGCCGGTAGACTTGATGATGGCGTTCATCTCATCACGAGTTCGACCCACTATCTCCTCGATCCGTGCCGGGTGAATCCGGCCGTCGGCCACGAGTTTCTCCATCGCCAGCTTGGCAACCTCTCGTCGGACCGGATCAAACCCGGAGATGATTATCGCGCCCGGCGTGTCGTCAATCATCACCTCGACCCCGGTCAGGGTCTCAAAAGTGCGGATGTTTCGACCTTCGCGTCCGATGATCCGTCCCTTGAGCTCATCCGAAGGAAGGCTGACGACCGAGACCGTTGTTTCGGCCGCGTGTGATACAGCACAGCGCTGGATCGCCCGGATGATGATCTCCCGCGCCTCTTCCTCGGCCTGTCCCCGAGCTTCCTCCTTAATGTCTCTGACGATCTGGGCTGCCTCCAGCCGCGCCTGGTTCTCAAGGTTGCGGCACAGCTCACGGCGTGCCTCCTCGGAAGAGAGGCCGGCGATGCGCTCGAGCTTCGAGTTCTCCTGGCTGATGAGTTGGTCCAGCCGCTCCATCTTCGCCCGGACGATCTTGTCCCTCGCCCCGATGTCACGGTCCTTGCGGATAAGGTCCGCTTCCTTCTGTGTGAGGACACTGTCCCGGCGGGCGAGGAAGCTCTCGCGTTCGGATAGCTTCGCTTCGAGCCGCTCGAGCTCACGCCGCGTGGTCGCGGTCTGGGTCTCGAACTTGAGCTTCTCGTGCCCCCACTCGATCTTGGCCGCTGCCTCGGACTTCTCGCGCGCCCGGTCTGCCTCCTCCTGTGCCAGCCTCACAGTCCGCTCGCGCTCCTGCTCCGCACCGCTCACCAGTTGCCGGGCGGCCCGACGGCTGACAACGAACCCGACCCAGAATCCCGCAACTCCCAGAACTAAGAAGCCGGCAATCGCCGGAACTACGATTCTCACCCAATCCATACTTCCTCCAAGCAAAGCAAAACCCCGCAGTACCGTGTAGTGACAAGTCTATGAACCCGTCGTAAGAGGGGGCACTTCAGGGCGGCTTCGCGCCTCTCAGTTAAGAGTGGCAGTCCACTGCCCTATGTCAGCGCCCGCATCACGGGTGTTGGCTCAAGACTCAGCCAACTATCACGAGTACAGCAGGGAGCCTTAGATTATCGGGGCCGGCTACCGGCCCCCAAGAACGGACTCCAGTTTTCTGACGAGCACACCGACCCGGCGCGACACCCAACGGGCGTCCTCCCGGCGTTGCAGGAGGTGATCATCCACCAGGTTCATGCAGGTCAGCACCGCCGTACGCGTGCTCGAGCCCTGATTGAACTGGCGGTCGATCTCCCTCATCTTCCGGTCAACGATCCCCGCGATTTCCTGAACGCGTTCGCCGTCACTGTCGGCTCTAACATTATAGTCACTGCCAAAGACACTAACGACAACTGACTTCATCGGCTCCCATCGACTTCACTCTATAGCAGGCCGTCAATCTTGTCAATCAGATCCTCGATCCGTCGCACCGCCTCGGTCCTGGCCCGGGTTGCCTCTTCGAGTCTGGCTGCAAGCTCCTGTTTGTCCTGTTTCAGCCGTGCGATCAAGCTGACGGCCTCATCGACCCTGACCTCAAACTGCCGAAACTGCTCCACGAGCTCCGGCGAAGGCCCTTCTTGCGCTGCCGGCGAATCGCGGTGACTGGGCTGATCCAGTCCGGTGTCAGACTTCGTCATTCGGGTTTCGGGCTTCGGGTTTCTCCTGCTAGTGTGTTGTCAGCCGCAGCCCGGGAAGCAGCTGGTACCAGGTTTCCAGCAGCACGCGACGGTTCTCGGTGTCCACGGATACGACCTTCACCAGCGCATAGTGCCCGTCAGCGGTGTAGCAGCCGATGCTGCACGGCACGTTCAGGATACCGGCATAGTTGAAATACGACGTTGGCGAGACCGACGGGAGCAGCACGTACTCACCGGATTGGGAATCGGTGAACTTACTGACTCGCCAGGAGTCGGCCGGCACGATGTTTGCGGGATCGCTCGGTCCCATGTCCGGGCTGGCGATTGAATAGGTCTGCTGGCTAAGTTGCGCAGCCTTGAAATCCGTGATGTAGAGATCAGCCAGGCCCGCGCTGCGGATGTCAGCCATCGAGCAAGTGCGTCCGCGCCCAGTGTGCGGATCCCAGCCGAAGCCGGAATTGCCCGAGGCGTTGAGTTCATCCAGCGCCAAGGTGTCGGTCCACACCGGAACCGTACCCGGTGTCATACTCGCCGCATAGCTCTCGGCACCGTAATGGGCCTCTGCCCTGTACCTGCCGGTCGCTCCACTCGGGTTGTGAACCCACAGATTCGCTGTGGTCTCCGCGACCAGTCTGTAGCTCGTTTCGCCGGTCGCCTGGAAAAAGACCAGGTACTTGTGCGGAGTGGCGTCGACAGGCACGTTCCAGAGGACCCTCACGGTACTGTCGGTATCCGCTTCCAGCCTCAGGTTCGATGGCGCCTTCCCGCTCACGCCGCAGCCGGCCAGCGAAAGCAGACCGGCGACCACGCACGCACCGAGTCCGGCACGCGGCGTGCGGCCGCCTCCCATCTAGTAATGCACAAGCCTCAGCCCGGGCACGAGCTGGTACCAAGTCTTCAGCCAAACCCGACCGGACACCAGGTTGAAGCTGTCGACCTTGACCATGGCATAGTGCTTCACCGTGTCGCCGGCCGTGTAGCACCCAAAACGGCACGGCTGGCTGGTAAGCGTGGTGTAGATGAAGTAGGTAGCACTCGGGGGCGCCTTGTAGCTGGGCACGGTATCGGCCAGCACCGGATTCGAGAAGCCGTTCGCCCGCCAGGCGGCGGAAGGTACGATTCCGACCGCACCGGAGTCAATCGAGTCTGCCTTGTTTGGACTCACGATGCTGAGTGGTCCTCCGGTTCCGACCAGCAGGTCGGAAACGTAGAAGTCAACCGACGCGCAGTTGGCACTCTCGGTCATAGCGAACACGCCGCCGACTCCCGAATCACGTTTCCACCCGAACCCGCACCGAGCCGAATCCGCGTTGATCTCAAAAAGCTCGGCCTCGCTCTGAACCGGGACCGTGGTCGGCATCTCTGCAGCGTCGTACGAATCTCCGCCGAAGACGGCCGAGACCTTGTACTGGCCGGTTACACCGTGGGGGTTGTGAGCGTAGGATATCGCCGTCGTTTCGCCGACGACTGTGTACCCGGAGTCCGTGGCGGGCCGGAAGTGGATCACATACTTGTCCGCCGCGCCTTCGGACGGTACGGTCCACGATACAAGGACAGTGCTGTCCGATTCGCCCGGCCCGGCACTCACTGTAACGCCGCTCGGAGGTCCGCCCAGCACTCCACAGCCCTGGATCACGACCAGCGCCGCCACGCCGGTCAGGACGGTCAATGTCAAACACTTCATGTGGCACTCCTTATCGTCTCGCAGAGCTTCGGCTCTGCTCCGCTTTCTAACCTCAGTTAGGCTACTACCAAAACCCTCACTGTCAAGAAACAGGACCGTGGCGGCCATGTCTGTGCCAGCCGCAGTTGAACGGTGGTATTGTCGCTGTATCATCTGGTCCGTGCCCGAAAACCCGGCTTCTCCTCAGCATCAGCTCGGACCTCTGCCACCCTTCCCAGGTCGGCCGGTTCCTCCCAAGCCCAAAGAGCCGCCCCGCTACGGTCGCTGGGCCGCGGTCAGTGTGACTCTGAGCTTCATCGTCGCCCTGATCCTGCTGGCCGTGTTCGTTCCCCGCGGGCATCGGGCGCGCGAGAACAAGAAGAAGGCACAAGCTCAAGCGCAAGCCCAGACAGCGGCGGCGGCCTATGACACGACGGCCTGCGCGGTCAGGCCCAATGAGATAATGGCGACCGTGCTCGTTCGCGCCGGGCTGTCATCTGTCGACGTCGGCCGCATCGTACCCGCGTTGCGTGGTGCGGGCTTCAACTTCCAGGCAATGCGCCCGGGTGACAGCCTCATCGTCCTGTCGCGTGACTCGGTCCCGCGGCGGCTGCTCTACCGGCAGAACATCGAGGCGATCTACCGCGTTGACCTTGACTCGTTCGAAGTGCGTGTCTCGATGCTCCGCAAGTATATCAGCAAGACCACCGCCTTTGTCAAAGGGACCATCTCCGGATCATTGTACGAAACGATGATGGCCATGGGCGAGACCCCCGAGCTGATCATGAACTACACCGACATCTTCGGCTGGGAGGTCGACTTCTTCTCCGAAGTGCAACCCAACGACAGCTTCGCGATTCTTTTCGAGCGGAAGTACTGCGACTCAGTCTGCATCGGCTACGGCGTGATTCTCGCAGCCAGCTACTCGGGTCAGGTCGGATCTTTCACGGGATACCGGTTCTCCAACCCGGATGGCACCACCGATTACTACAACGCCGAAGGCCAGAACCTGCGCAAGACCTTCCAGAAGTCACCGCTCCGATTCTCGCGCGTCTCTTCGTTCTTCGGCCGGCGCTTCCACCCCATCCGCCGGGTCGTTCGTCAGCACGCCGGGGTTGACTACGTGGCACCACAAGGGACGCCGGTCGAGGCTGTCTCCGACGGTCGCGTGGTTTCGGCCGGCTGGTCGGGTGGATACGGCAGGCTGGTCGTCCTCGGCCACGCCGAGGGGTACCAGACGCGCTACGGACACTTGTCGGGATTCGGGAAAGGGGTCAGGTCGGACGCGCCGGTCCGTCAGGGCCAGGTGGTCGGATACGTTGGTTCGACCGGACTGTCAACCGGACCTCACTTGCACTACGAAGTACGGAAGTTCGGTTCGGCCGTCAACCCGCTCAGGCTCAACCCGCCGCGACGCAGCCCGGTCACAAAAGAGATCCTGCCCCTGTTTGCTCAGGTACGGGATTCGCTCGCGGCAATCATGACGAACCGCCGGCGTGGGCAGCCGCCACGACCGCTCCCAGCACGCTAGTCGCGCCACCCTTCAGCAACGCCTGGGCCGCCTGGTCTAGTGTCGCCCCCGTCGTCATCACGTCATCCACAAGCAGGATTCTCTTTCCGGCGACCTTCGAGTCGGGTCGCAGTCGGAAAGCGCCGGCAACATTCTTCAGCCGTTTCTCGGGGTTTGTCTTCAACGTCTGGGTTGGTGTGTATCTGGTCCGCGTCAGGCACTCAACCAGCCGCATGCGCGTGCTCATCGAGATGGCCGCGGCCAGGAGCAGAGACTGGTTGAACCCGCGCTCGCGCAGACGCGCCGGGTGCAGCGGAACCGGGCAGACCGCGTCCGCGGCTGATAGTACCTCGTCCTGCTGAACCAGCGCCGCCAGGGCTTGTCCGAGCAACTCGCCCACCTTGGTCTTGCCCGAGTACTTGAAGGCATGGACCAGCTTGTCGAAGGGTGGAACGTATAGCCCCAGCGCCCGAACGCGGCTCAGGCTGAATGGGGTCCGGCACTGGCCGCAGGTCTCCGCAGTCCTGGTGCAGGGCCGGTGGCACTTCGGACAGACCGCTAGTTCGTGCGTGAAGAGCGCGAGGCGGCAGCCCTCGCAAACTAGCCCCTCTTCGACCTCGCTATCGCAGCCATAGCATATCGGTGGGTAGATGAAATCGGCGAGCGACTTGAGGAGAAAACGGACACTACCGGGAGAGCCCGAGCTCAAGCAAGGAAGCTCAAGTCCAAACTCAGCGACGCGTGCCGCTGCTTGTGCTTGCGCCCTTGGCCGGCCAGCGGAGGAACAGGATGAGCAAGACGACCCCGAGCGCGGTCAATCCCAGCGCCACGACCTGGTTGCCCCAGAGGTTCGCGCTATTCTCGTAGTAGCGCACGAAGTCAATGCCGAACCGGAAGAGCGAGTAGAAAATAAGCAGGATTGCGGCCAGCACGCCCGGCCTCAGCTGTCGTCTCTCAAGCCAGAGCGCGAGAAGGAACAACGCGAACCCGGCTGCTGACGAGTAGAGCTGCGTCGGGTGAATCGGTTGGCCGAGGAACGTCGCACCGGCCGGCGACTCGGGCGGGAACACCACTCCGAAGGGGCTGGACGTATGCCCGCCGAAACAGCAGCCGTTCAGGAAGCAGCCTATGCGCGTAAACCCCTCTCCGAGCATTATCGCCGGTGCGACGGCATCCATCAGCCTCCGCACCGGCAGCTTGTTGAGCCAGACGAACAGGACTCCCGCTATGATGCCGCCCAGGAACCCGCCGTAGAACATCAATCCGGCCAGCCCGCCGCGCCAGAACGCGATGATAGCGATGAGATCGTTGCTGAACTCGCTCCAGTGGAAGGCTACGTAGAAGAGCCGTGAGCCAATGACAACTGCCAGCAGCACCCAGAGCGCGAGGTCGGTCACCTTCTTTGGGTCGACGCCGAACTTCTTCGCCCGGTGCTCGACTATCGCGATGCCGCATACGAACGATATGAAGAGCATGACGCCATAGGAGTAGATGTGCAGGTTGCCGAGCCTCAGAACTGTGGGGAACATCAGACTCTATCCTAGGCAGAAGGCCATGCTAGTCAAGAAAAGGGGACACGCGCGCAACGCTGCAAGCATCACGCGATACGCCAAACTTGGGCGTCATGCGTTGTGCGTGATGCGTCAAGCGTACTAGAACCGGACCGAGCCGAACGGCGCGGGCGTCAGCGTCAGCACGATGATGATCACTGCGACCGCGACGAGCCGCCAATCTGCTCTGTTCAGCGGAGTGATATCGTCGAGCGGCGGCGGGTGTCTCAATCCAAGCATGACTGCCAGCACGGCCCAGAACGGCCACCCCGCCCAGAAGAAACCCATCAGAACCAGGGCGGCGATAACGAACCAGCTCAGTTTGCGCCAACGCCGGCCGAACACCGCATAGGCGACATGCCCGCCGTCGAGCTGCCCGATAGGTAGCAGGTTCATCGCGGTCACGAACAACCCGAGCCAGCCGGCGAATGCTGCCGGGTGCAGCATCAGGTCCTTGCCCGGCCCGAGGTTGGGATGGAGCAGTTCCGATATCGCCCAGAAGATGAGAGGGGAACCAAGCTGTATCCCCTTTGACGCGATGACGTCAACGGGCTTCGACAGCATCAGCCCGATGAAGCAGACGGGCAGCGCAACTAGGAACCCGATCAGCGGCCCGGAAACTCCGACCCGCACCAGCGCACTCTTGGTCGGGACTGGCGAGTCTATACGGATGAACGCGCCCATGGTTCCGGTCATGGGATGCGGAACCGGCAGGAAGTACGGAGGCGTGGCGGCAACCCCAAGGCGTCGGGCTGTGAAGTAGTGCGCCAGTTCGTGGCTCCCGAGCACCAGGATGATGCTCAGGGAAAACGGCCATCCCAGCAGCAACATGTCGAGCGGACGCCGGAAGGGATCTCCGCCGTTGTTGATTGAACCGACGAGCAAGGTCGTGACAATGGTAAGCGCAAACAACAGCAAGTTCACCCACAGCCCGCGCTTGCGCTTCGGCGGAGCGTAGCCCCATGTTATGGCATGGCCTTCCGGCGTCAGCTCGAAACAGGCGATGCTGCCGGCATCCCGGAACACCCTCTTGATCGCGGCAAGGTTCTCGGCCACCGGTTCGTGTATGCGCCCGGTTATCCGATTACCCCGGATGCCTTCAATCTGCATATACCGGCTCAAATCGTCTAAGCTGAACTCGCGGCCTTCGGCAACTAGCTGTTCGTCAGGAGGCATAGGTATTTGACTGCGCTCCCACCCGCAGAGACTCGGTCACTTGATCCCTTGATCGCTTTGTCTCTTGTATCTAGCAGATTCTCGGCAACTGCTCTGCCTCGAGCATTATCAAGGGCCGCAGCGACCCGATCCGGGTTCTGAGCCAGACGCCTTCCGGCTTCTTCACGACCTCACCGATCATTGCAGCCTGCCTGCCGAGCCGGTGCCGTCGCATACCGCCCAGAACTCTCGCCTCAGCCTTTGGGTCAGCAACCACGACGACCTTACCCTCATTCGCCATGTAGAATGGGCTCAGTCCGAGCAACTCGGCAACGCCAAGCACGTGCTTCGATACCGGCAGGGCCGCTTCGTCGACTACGAACCCGCGCCCGGTCGCCTCCGCGAACTCGTTAAGGGTCGTGGCCAGCCCGCCTCTTGTCGGGTCCCGCATCAGCCTCACGCCCGGCTTTGCGAGCAGCGGCAGAACCAGGCCGTCGAGCGCGGCGCAGTCACTCTCCGCCTTGCCCTTGAAACGATATGCCCCGCGCGCAACCGCAATCGCGGCTTCGTGCTCGCCGATCGGCCCGTTGATGAGAATCACATCACCCGGCTTCACCTGCTCCGGCCCAAGTTGCGCGCCGGGCAGCCGCGTACCGATTCCCGTTGTGTTGATGTACAACTCGTCGGCCTCTCCCCGCTCAATCACCTTGGTGTCGCCGGTCACGACCTGGATGCCCGCCTTCCGACACTCCGCCGCAATCGAACGGCAGATGGCTTCGAGCTTCGTGACCTCGAGACCCTCGCGGAGCACGAACGCCAGCGAGATGAAGCGGGGCTTCGCCCCCATCACCGCCAGGTCGTTGACCGTGCCGCAGACCGCGAGCTTGCCGATGTCGCCGCCCGGGAAGAAGATCGGCTGCACGACGTATGAATCCGTCGTCATCACCAGCTCACCGAAAACGGGGACTGTACCGCGCGTCCTCGTGCTCCGGGGGACTGTCCCCGTTTTCACTTGCAGTCCAGGCAGGACCGCGGCATCGGCGAGATTCCGCAGCGCCGGACTGCCGAAGTGCTTCACGAACACATTCTTTATCAGTCGGTGCATCTTCTTGCCACCGGCGCCGTGCCCCATCACGATACGCGAGTCAACGATGTCGCCCACTATCACCGGCGGATTCCACTCCGGCTCGGCCAACTTCGTCATTTCCACTTTGGACTTCGGACTTGCGTTACTACGCCCGCTCATACTTGTAGTACGCCGCACACGCGAAGGGACATGACCGAAATCGCGGGGACTGTAACGGATTGCGCCGCGTTCCTGCGCGGCGGGGACTGTCCCCATCCGGCGATTTCGGATCGTGTCCCAAGCGCGCCGCGAACTCCACACCGAAAGCTATCTCTCATATTTGTAGTACGCAGCACAAGCCCCCTCGGTCGACACCATGCACGGCCCGACCGGCGACTCCGGCGAGCACGTCTTGGCAAAAAGCTTGCACTCCGGCGGCACGATGACTCCGAGCATCACGTCGCCGCACCGGCAGCGCGTCTGGCGTTTGGCGTTTGGCGTTCGGAGTTCGGCGATTCTGAACCGCTTCCGGGCATCGAACTCGCGGAATCCCTGCCGGAACCCGAGACCACTGCCGCGTATCGTGCCGAGCCCGCGCCACTCCGCGTCACCGGGCTCGAAAACCGTTTCCATTACCTGTATCGCCGTCCGGTTACCTTCCGGCTTCACGCTCCGGGTGTACTGAATCTCCACTCTCGGACCGGACTTCACCTG
Organism: candidate division WOR-3 bacterium; assembly: GCA_016867815.1. Lineage (NCBI taxonomy): Bacteria > Pseudomonadati > Caldifarciminota > Caldifarciminota bacterium. Next base: position 34,203 of record VGIR01000016.1, read on the forward strand.
CTCGAGCAGCATGTGAATCCCCTGCAGCACGTCCAGCGCCTCGAACCCGACCACACAACTCGGCAGGTGGTACTTGTCGCGTAGGAACTCGTAGGGCCGAGTCCCGATGATGGTCGAGACGTGACCGGGCAGGATGAACCCGTCCACGTTCACGCGGTCAGAAGATGCAATGGCTTCTAGCGCGCGCGGAATGGTCTTGAACATAGACAGTACGTAGAAGTTCGAGACCTTCGATTCCTGTGCCGCGATTACGGTCGCGGCCACGGTCGGAGCGGTCGTTTCAAAACCCACCCCGAGAAAGACGAACTGCCGGTCCGGCTCGGCCTCGGCTAGACGCATGGCATCGAGCGGCGAATACACAACGCGGACGTCGGCTCCTATCGCCTTCTCGTGCTCCAGCGAGGTCCGTGTGCCCGGCACCCGCATCATATCTCCGAATGTGACAACTGCCACGCCCTGCTCGCCGGCGATGCCGATTGCCGCGTCAATCTCCGCCTGCGCGGTCACGCAGACCGGACACCCCGGTCCGGATAGCAGCCGCAGGCGCGGGTCCACCGCCCGCCGGATGCCGAATCCGGAGATCGCCATCGTGTGCGTGCCGCAGACCTCCATCAGGTTGATTGTCCTGCGGGTCTCGCAGAGCTCGATGACAAGGTTGTTCACCCGGCTGAGCAATGCCCGCTCCAGCGCGCCCTCGTCCAGCTTCCGCGTGGCCTTGTGCTGCTCAGCTTTCACTGCTTGATTCTATCCGCGCGTCGTCGTGGGTCAACCAACTGAGTCCTTCGCTGCGGTTCCAAGGTCAACGCCGGCGCTGCTGTTGACGATCGCTCGGCGCGGTCTAGAATCCTAGCGAGGTTCAGATGACACGCCGGCTACCACGACCGCCTGTCCCCGAAGTCCCCAATGGCGGCGTCCCCGGCTCGTCCATGAAGAGGTCAGTCGCCACGGTACCAGGAGACCATTGCATGTGGGAGGGCCAATGAGAAGTGTGCTTACGCTGCTAGTGTTCACCAGCTCCTTCGCCGTCGCTGCGGATAGCCCAGGGGTTTCGCCGCAGACAGACGCAATCCACAGACTCCAGACCACAAGCTACGGAGCGGAGTCGATCACGATTCCGCAGATGCTGTCGTATCAGGGCAAGCTGACCGACACCTTGGGCGTGCCGGTGGGCGATACGACCTATCAGGCTACGTTCCGGCTCTATACCGTTGCGACCGGCGGCGTTTGGTTCTGGAACGAGACGCAGACGGTGCGGACCCGGGGCGGGCTATTTTCGGCCCTGCTCGGCTCGGTCGCACAGATAGAGTCGGTTCCGATCTCGGGCAAACTGTATCTCGGCATGGCTGTCGCCGGTGGGGCGGAGCTATCGCCGCGCCTGCGGCTGGTCGGCAGCGCCTACAGCTACCTTGCCGGCAAATCAGCGAATACCGACCTGCTCCAAGGCAAGGACACGACCGCGTTCGTACGGACCGGGCAGGTCAACTCGGTTACGACCGGCATGCTCGTCGACGGGACGATTGTTGCGACTGACCTTGACCAGATGGGGGCAGCAACAGGGCAGGTGATGAAATGGACCGGCTCGGCTTGGGCTCCGCGCAACGACAGCGTGGGTACCGGTGGCAACGGAACGGTCAGGAAGGTGGTGCAGTCCACCGGCGTTGTGTGCTCGCCCAACCCCATTACCGACTCTGGTACAGTGAGATTCGACACGTCCTACGGCGACAGCCGCTATATCAAGAACCAGTTCGCGTCGAATCAGTTCGCCAGTTGGCGCATCGCCGGTCAAGGGTCTTGTTCGGCCAACTCGGCAGGCGATGGCGCGCTCAAGGGTACAAACGCCAGCCCCACTGGCTATGGCGTCTGGGGCAGCAGCACCGACAATCTCGGCGTCTACGGCAGCAGTATCACCGGCCGGGGCGTCTTCGGTTCGGCTACCTCCGGCCCGGGCGTATACGGAAGCAGCGGCAGCAGCCATGGCGTGGTCGGCAACAGCAACAGCGGCGATGGTGTCTACGGCGGGAGCTCCGGCGGCTATGGCATCCACGGTGCGAGCTCAGGCAGTTGCGGAGTAGCCGGCCAGAGCACTGGCAACGATGGAGTCTATGGAACGTCAATCGCAGCCGGCTGTGCCGGCGTGCACGGCAAGTCAACTGCGAGTGGTGCCGGGTATGGCGTCTGGGGCGAAGACAGCCTGGGGCATGGTGTGTACGGTGTCAGTTACGACAGCAGTGGTGTGTACGGCAAAAGCAACGCCGGCTACGGCGTCATCGGTAGAAGTGCCACCGGTCCTGGCGTTGCAGGCATAAGCATGGGCTCCTACGGCGCCTATGACTCGAGTGGCAGCTCCACTGGCGTCTACGGCGCGACCGCAGGGACAAACCAGAGCGGCGTGGCGGGAATCGCGCACGGGAGCGGAGGTACCGGAGTGTTTGGGCACGCTAACGGCGGAGGCACCTGCACCGGCGCACGTGGTTTGGCCGACGGGAGTCTTATCAACTATGCCGTCAGGGGCGACGCCTCCGGCGGCAGCTCCAACTATGGCGTGCGCGGCTCTGCAAGCGGTGGCAACAGCTACGGTCTGTATGGAGAAGCAACGGGCATCGGCTCCAACTGTGGCGTGTACGGAACCGCAAGCGGCGGGGCGTCGAACTACGCCGGCTACTTCAGCGGCGACGTCACGGTCACAGGCAATCTCTCCAAGGGCGGTGGCTCATTCCAGATCGACCACCCGCTCGACCCCGAGAACAAATACCTGTTCCACTCCTTTGTCGAGAGCCCGGACATGATGAACATCTACAACGGCAACACTCGGACGGATGCTTCCGGGCATGCCACAGTCGCTCTACCGGACTGGTTCGAGGCGCTGAACCGAGACTTCCGCTACCAGTTGACGGTGATTGATGAAGGTGACGGCGACGGGTTCGCGCAGGCCAAGGTCGTGCGGGGGGTGAAGAACAACGCGTTCGTCATCCGGACGAGCGTACCACTGACCGCAGTATCCTGGCAGGTGACGGGCATCAGAAAGGACCCATACGCGAATGCCCACCGTGTGCAGGTGGAGGTAGCCAAGTCGGACGGCGAGCGGGGCAAGTACCTCCACCCTGACGCGCACGGACGGCCGCGAGGGGACGGAGTCGGCAACGTAGCGACCCCGGATGGCCGTCATACTTCCGCGGCGACCCGACCGAGGTAATACGCCGATGGTGAGCCTAGCGTGTCCGGCGCGCTTCTTCATGTGGTTAGGCGCGCTGCAGCATACCTAACTGGCTGACAAGCAAGCCGTTAGACGCGGGCAACGTAGCCTAAGCGGCGATCTCTGGAATCGCCTTGGGAACCGTTCCCGGAACGGTTCGGGAGGCGGTTCGGAAGACCCCTCCAGCAGGGACTTGCGCGGCTATTCTGATGGGCACGGACGGGGCCTGTTGCCGTGCGATTTGGAGATGCACGAGCAGGGCGATTTCCGCGGCGATTCGCGAGTGAACTCGCAAAGTCAGTCGCGGGAGGATTGCGGCGGCGACTTCCGGCTAGAACGGGAATGCGGTTTGCCGAGCCACCTCGAAGGCGACTGCGAGGATGACTCGCGACGCGACTGAGAGAGCGTCAGTACGCGTTGCCGGCTCAGTCAAGGCGAGTAGGCCGAACTGCCGGACGCGCTTGACGCTGGCAGGGAATGCACATAGACTAGACCCGTGAACCCACGTATTCAGTTTGACCGAGGGAAGATCGCCCAGCTCTGTCGGAAACATCACGTCCGGAGCCTGGCCGTTTTCGGATCGGTCCTCCGGGACGATTTCCGGCCGGACTCGGACGTTGACGTGCTGGTCGAGTTCGAACCCGATGCCCGCCCGAGCCTCTTCGACCTGGCGGAGATGAGCGAGGAACTGAAGGAGATGGTGGGCCGGGATGTAGACCTCGTCGAGAAGGCCGGCCTGCGCAACCCGTTCCGGAAAAAGTCCATTCTGGATACTGCCGAGCTCGTGTATGCGTCCTGAGGATAAGGACGCGGCCCTGCTCTGGGACATGCGCGAGGCGGCGCACGCCATCGGCACGTTCATGCTGGGCGTGAGCTTTGTCAAGTTCGAGGGCGACAAGATGGTACGTTCCGCGGTCGAACGCCAGTTCCTCATCATCGGTGAGGCTGCGCGGCAGATCTCGCCCGAGTTCCGGGAACAGCATCCGGAAGTGCCGTGGCGCGGCGTCGTCGGACTGCGTAACGTGCTGGCGCACGATTATGGTGAGGTACTGGTAGAGCGTCTGTGGCTGTACGCCACTCAGCGCATCCCGGAACTCATCAACCTGCTCGATTCGCTCGTCCCACCCGAGACAATCTGAAGGCGGACTCGGTTCCGGAATCCGGGAACAGACGGCCGCTAGCCGTGAACCACTAGCTGGGGCTGGTTAAGCCCCAGCGGCCCAAGTTCCCGGATACGGGTCGTGAACGCGGTAACGGCATCCGCGAACCGTTGACCTTCGGACGCCGACACCCAGTTGAGCTCCAGCCGCTCCGGCTCGATGCCGAGCCCGTCCAGCAGGTTCTTGAGCAGGAATACCCGCTTCTCGGTCTTGTAGTTGCCGGAAACGTAGTGGCAGTCACCGGGATGGCAGCCGCCGATGAAAACGCCGTCCGCACCGTCTTTGAATGCCTTGAGCAGGAACTGCGGGTCAATCCTGCCCGAGCACATCACGCGGATGATGCGCAGGTTGGCCGGGTACTTCATGCGCGATGTCCCGGCCAGGTCGGCGCCCGCGTAGCAGCACCAGTTACAGGCGAAACCGATGATTGTAGGGTTGAACTCAGCCATCTACGCCTCCGTCCCCGTACCGCTGACTGCCAGCTGCTCACTGCCAGCCGCCTTGCTCAGCAAAGCGTCAAGCTGCGCGTCGATTTGCACGCTGGTGTAGTGCTTCAGCGTGATGGCCGCGGACGGGCAGGCCGCCGGGCAGACGCCGCAGCCCTTGCAGAGAATCTGGTTCACTGTCATCACGTGCTTCTGCTCGTCGTAGACAAGCGCCTGATAGGGACAGAGCGCCTCGCAGATGTGGCAGGACGAACAAGCCTCTTCCTTGATCTCAGCTACGATCGGATCAACCTTCACCTTGCCCTTGTTGAGCAGACCTATGGCGGACGACGCCGCACCCTTGGCCTGGGCCACCGTATCCGGGATATCCTTGGGCCCCTGGGCGCACCCGGCGAGGTAGACGCCGTCGATGTTGGTATCCACGGGCCGCAGCTTGGGATGGGCCTCGAGATAGAACCGGTCCGACGAAAGCGAGAGCTTGAGGGTCTGGGCGAGCTCCAGGTAGCCTTCGGCCGGGACCAGCCCGACCCCGAGCACGACCATGTCGGTCTCGTGCTCGATGACCTTGCCGAGCAGGGTGTCATCCACTCGCACCACGAGCTTGCCCTTGCGCCGGAATATCTCGGATGGCTTGCCGCGCTTGAACCTGACGCCCTCATCTCTCACCCGGTCGTAGAACTCCTCGAATCCCTTGCCGTAGGCGCGAATGTCCATGTAGTAGCTGGTGACTTCGCAGCCGGGCATCTTGTCCTTGAGCAGATGGGCCTGCTTGATAACGAACATGCAACAGACGCGCGAGCAGTACTCGTTGCCTACCGCCTTGTCGCGCGAGCCGACGCAGTGGATGAAAACCACGTCTTTCGGCTCCTCGCCGTCGCTGATCTTCGTGATGTGGCCGCCGGTAGGCCCGCCCGCCGAGCTGAGCCGCTCGAACTCAAGCGATGTCAGAACGTCCGGGTACTTGCCGTACCCGTACTCGGGCAGGGTCGTGGCGTCGAACACATCGGTCCCGGTTGCTATCACTATAGCCCCGACCTCGATCTCGCGGTCAACGTCCTTCTGGTCGAAGTCAATGCACTTCTTCTCGCAGGCCTGCAGGCACTTGCCGCAAGCCAGCGGCAGGCTGCCCAGGCACTGTTTCTCATTCCGCACGAAGGCCGACGGCACCGCCTGAGGGAACGGCTGGTAGACGGCGGTGCGGGTCGCCAGCCCCAGGTCGAACTCGTTCGGGAACCGCTGCGGGCAGACCTTGGCGCAGTCCCCGCACGCCGTGCACTGCTTCACGTCCACGAACCGCGCCTTCTGGTGCACGGTTACCGTGAAGTTGCCGACGAATCCGGAGACCTTCTTCACGGTCGACAGCGTCAGCAGTTCTACATTCGGGTGGCGCGATACATCCACCATCTTCGGCGTGAGAATGCAGGCCGAGCAGTCGAGGGTCGGAAAGGTCTTGTCGAGCTGGGCCATGTGCCCGCCGATGGACGGTTCTTTCTCGACCAGGTAGACCTTGTGCCCGGCCTCGGCGATGTCGAGGGCAGCCTGGATGCCGGAAATGCCCGCCCCGACCACCATCACCGCCTTGGTCACATCCGCGTATCGGTCCTCCAGCGGCTCGAGCAGGTTCGCCCGCGCCACCGAACTGCGGACCAGGTCCTTCGCCTTCTCGGTCGCCTCAGCCCTGTCTACGTGCACCCACGAACACTGCTCGCGGATATTGCACATCTCGAAGAGGTACGGGTTCATTCCGGAGCCGAACACCGCGCCGCGGAACGTCGGCTCGTGCATGCGCGGAGAACAGGCCGCCACGACGACGCGGGTCAGCCCCAACTCCTTGATGTCTCTCTTGACCAGGTCCTGGCCCGGATCCGAGCACATGTACATGTAGTCGCGGCCGATGACGACGTTGGGCAGGGTCATCGCGTACTCGGCCACCGCCTTCACGTCGACGGTCTGGGCAATGTTGATGCCGCAGTGGCAGACATAGACGCCTATCTTCGGAGCGTTCTTCGCCATACCTACTCCCCGCTCTCAGTTCTGAGCTCTGGTCTCTGGTTTCTGAGCTCTGGACTGTCCAATCCCGCCATTACGTCTTCATTTCCTTGATCTTCGTCCGCAGCGCGGGGACCACTTTGTGCAGGTCGTCCACGATGCCGTAGTGAGCCACCGAGAAAATCGGCGCCTTTGGGTCCTTGTTCACGGCGATGATCGTATCCGCGCCTTTCATACCGGCGATGTGCTGGAACGCGCCCGAGATACCGAGAGCGATGTACAGCTTCGGCTTGATGGTCTTGCCCGAGGAGCCAATCTGCACTTCCTTGGGCAGCCAGCCCGCGTCTACTACCGGCCGCGAGGCCGCGAGCACCGCGCCGATGTCCTGCGCGAACTCCTGCGCCAGCGGCATGTTCTTCGCTTCCTTGATGCCGCGGCCGATGCCGACCACGATCGTCGCCTTGGTGATATCGATGCCGGTGGTCGGCACTTCCTCGAGGCTAAGGAACTTCGTCTTCGCCCCGGAAACCACGTCCCCGGCGTCCCACTTCTCGACCGTGCCGCCGAGACTGGCCGGCTCCGCTTTGAAGTTCGACTGCCGGACCATGATGACCGACGGCTCGGACCTGACGGCCCAGTCCGCAACCAGCTTGCCCGCGTACATTCCGCGGGAAACGGAAAACCCGCTATCCGCCTTGGTGCACGCGACCGCATCGGAAACGAGCCCGGCGTTCAAGGCGACTGCCAGGCTCGGCCCCAGGTCAGTACCGAACGCCGAGTTGGCAATCAGGATCGCCGCCGGCTTGCGCTCGGCCGCCAGCTTCACCAGTGCTTTCTGATACGGCTCGTAGTTGAAATCTCTGAATATCGGTCCGGAGACACAGACGACCTTGTTCGCGTGCGGAGCGATAGCTGGGGCCAGGAGGTCGCAGCTCTCGGCCATCAGTACCGCTTCGACATTTCCCGCGCCCAGCTTCCGCGCCGCAGTCAGCATCTCGAACGACACGTCGCGGATAGCTCCCTGACGATGCTCGACCAGAACCATGATGCTGTTGCTCATGCCGGCCTCCGGCAGGACTTTGGACGTTGGACCTTGGACACTTGACTAGGAATTAGAAATCGGCAATTAGGAATTCGCATCAGACAGCTCCCTTCTCCTTCAGAAGCTGTGCTATCTTCAGCGCCTTCTCGTCCACCGTTCCTTCAACCATCTGTGCCGCGCCGACGATCTCCGGCACGTAGACCTTGATGAGCTGGGTCTTCGACTCCGCCTTGGCAGGCGCAGCCTGCTCAATCGGCTTGGCCCCGGCCCGCTTGATGCCCATGATCGAGGCATAGCGCGGCGCGTTCCCGCCGGTCTGGATGGTCACGACGCACGGAGTGGCCAGCTCCTTCACCTCGAGGAACCCGCCCTCAAGCTCACGCTTCACAGTCGCCGTGCCGGCCTGGATGTCGAGCTTCGTCACGTAGGCCGCGTGCGGCAGGCCGAGAAGCTCGGCCAGGGCCGGGCCGACCTGCGAATTGCCGTCGTCCGACGCGATAGCACCGGTAACGATCAGATCGAACGTCTTGCCCTGGAACCACCCCGCCAGCACCCGCGCAATCCCGATTCCGTCGGTCTCGCCCAGGCCGGCGCTGTCGATGCGCGCCGCCGCGGTCGCGCCCTTGGCGAGTCCCATCCGGAGGACCTCTTCCGACTCCTTGGCGCCAACCGAGACGAGAGTCACATTGGCGTTGTGCTTCTCTTTGGCAAGGAGCGCCTCTTCGAGGGCGTAGTTGTCCGCCTCGTTGATGGTGAACGCCAGCTTGTCCCGGACAATATCCTTGCCCGAGGCGTCCACCTTGACGTCGGCCTCAGCGGTATCCGGGACCCGCTTCAGGCAAACCGCAATCTCCACGCTAGCCTCCAGTCTCCTGAGAAAAAGAAGCGACCCCGGACGCGGGCCGCATCAAGCAGCCGGACGCCATCGGTCGCTGAAAGGTATCCATCAGTTCGGGTTTAGCGGACTGTTAGAATAGCCCGAAAAGACGTTCGGTCAATAACCGCCGGGCAGTATGTGGCCGCAGAGCGATAATGTCATAGGCTAATGGCAGAGCGATTATGTCATACCCTGGCGTGTCGGCCGCTATGCTGGCGGCATGTCACAGTCAGTCTGCTACTCTGAACAGGACATGAAACGCTTCAGTGTGATTCAAC
>VGIR01000017.1 GCA_016867815.1 candidate division WOR-3 bacterium
AGGCCGATTCCTGGGGCAGTCCCGTAGCAGTTACTAGTCTCGACTTTCTTCATGAATTGTACTACAGCGGAACACTTGCCATCTCCGGCGACGGTCGCGTCCACACCGCGCTGATGGTCAAAGATACGGCACATGGCCACAACATATGTTACGCGTCTTCGTCGGACCACGGCGTCACCTGGTCCAACCTTGAGGTCGTCAACGTCGATACAGCCAGACTCGGACGTTGGTACCCGGAGATCGTCGCCGACTCGGCCGGGCACGTCTACGTGGTCTGGACGGCCGACGGCAAGATCTGGTTCTCGACCAACAGCCTTCCGCCTGGCGTCGCTGAGGAAATGTCGAACGCCGAACTGCGAGCGACGAACAACAGCCCAACCGTCGTCCGCAACGTCCTGTTCCTGCCGAAAATGGGGACTGTACCTTCAGGGACTGTACCCATTTTCGAGCCTTCGCTGCTGGACATCAGCGGTCGGAAGGTGCTTGACCTCAACCCCGGCGCGAACGACGTCCGGGCGCTGGCGCCGGGAGTCTACTTCGTGAGAGAAACACAGGCGCAAGCTCAAGCACAAGCCGTGCGGAAGATTGTCCTGACCGAATAGGCCAAGCGTCCTTCGGGCCAAAGGCTGCCCGCGTTGCTGCGGGCGGCCATTGGCTCAGCTACCACGCGGCCGACATCAGCGCGCCGCGGCTACGGCGTCGGCGCGGGGACGCTGAAGACGTCGGTGCGGATCGCGGCGAGGACCTCGGGTCTGAGACCGCGATTCTGCCACTTCTCAAGCAGCACCTGGGCCTCCCGCGCGAGGGTCGGGCCGGAGATAGCCCGGCCGTGCGAGAGGCGGAAGAGCTGCCGGGCGAAGTCGAGGTAGAAGACGATGAACATCGTGTCGATGCCGCTGGCGGAAAGCACCTGCTTCGTCTCAGTTTCCATCGAGCACAATGCGACCAGCGAAGCCTGGTAGCGGTCGCTCATGTCGGCATAGATACGGGCGGTTGTTTGCGCAGCGATCTCGGGCGAGTACTTCGCCTGCCAGCGCGAGAGTCTGCGAGTTACATCTGACATGGATACTCTCCTTTCCGGCCTTCCGGCCGGGGTTGCGGAACATACCATCTACTGGACTAGAGACTTGGAGGCGTCTCAACGTAACCTCCTATTCTGTTATCTGCCAAAGAAGGCGAAAATCACGGATCGACGTTGCAGGTCCTGACTTGGTTTCAGCGCCAAACGCGCCGATCTACCCAGGACTCGAGTCGGCAATAGGGGGGTCAATCCGGGAGTGACCTCGGGATTCAAGGCCGCGCTCACTGCTACTATCAAAGTGGCAGTCAATCAAGGACTTAACCCGGATTTCAGTTCCGGGCAGATCGCTGCGGCCAACGCGGGGTAGAACGCCGGAGTCAGCGCGGCAACCAAGGCCGCAGTTGACCGCGCCATCAGCGCCGCAGTCAGTCTGGGGTCGAGTTCGGTAGTCAGTTGCGCCATGATCTGTACTTTCACTCGCGCTTTCAGTCGCGAGATGAGTAGCGTAGTCAGTCGCCGGCCGAATTCGCGGTTAAGTGCTGAAGTCAGGGCCGAAGTGAACGCCGCGGTTCCGGTGCGGGTGCTTTGACCGGCAGCCGGTCTCGCGCGTAGGTCCTGTCCCTGCGGAGTCGCCAGTTCGCTGGACTCCTCACCCCGACCCTCTCCCCGGCGAGGAGAGGGGGAAGGAAGGCATCTGGCGGTCATCTATATGTAGCGGTAGACCGTTCTTCGACCACAATTCTGCCGCCCACTCCACGGCCCACAGGCCGCCTCCCCAGTTGCTTCCGCCGACACGGCGCGAGACACAACTGAACCCACAACCAGAGGTACTTCGCAACGAACATCGAGCCGAACAACGCCGCGAACAACTGCTGGAACAGCAGTTGGTACGACTTCTCGAACAACGCGCGGTACAGCGACGGATTCAGGTCGAGATTCAGCTTGAGATACAGCTCGCTGTTCAGCTACGGACACATCTGCCAACGCAAGCGAACACCCAGCTAACGATACGTCTGCCGTTACTTCGTAAGGAACAACGTGGCGTGCTTCGCGAGACGCAACCGTGGCTTCGGCGCGAGGTCGTTTGAGCCTGCAATCGGACGACACGTCGGTGCTCGGGCTCGCGGAGCGGGCTTGGGGTCAGGCAGGCGCGGGCATGGGTCAGCGACGGTTGACCTCAGAGAGTCGGGGCAGGGGTGAGCCTGCCCCGGTTGCCAACAATGCCGAGCGGCTATGGCCCGAACTCGCCGCCGTTCTGGGTTTCCTCGATACCTTCGTCGCGCTGGCGGCGGTCAGGCTTGTAGTTGTTGAAGTTCCAGGTCAGGCCCGCGGTGATGACGGGCGATTTGCGCTGGAAGCTGAAGTGGCTGTAGAATCCCTCGCCCCGCGAAGTCATGTTGTGACCCGAGGTAGTGAAAAGGTCACGCACCGAGAGCGTCAGCACCAGTGCCCGGCTGAACAGCGCCTGTCGGGCCGAGATGCCGGTAGAGAAGTTGGCCCCTTCTTTTCCCTGTGCCTCGACCGACGGCCCTTCGTACTGGGCCCGAAGCTGGATACGCGTGCCGGTCGGGAAGGTGAAGTCGCTCGAGATGTTCGCGTTCCAGTTGAAGCTGGTCTTCACCTCCACGGTGTCGCGGATAGTCGCTTCCAGACGGTAGTCGTAGACATCTCCGCCGAGGGAGAGACTCCACCAGCGGAACGGCGAGTAGTCGAGCGACAGCTCGCTGCCGAGCGCGTAGTCGGTGCCAACGTTCTCGGAAGTGCGGAGCATCACGCCGGGCTTGCCCGGATAGAGGGACACTAGGTCCTCGCTCACGTTGTGAGTTGCTCTGTAGTAGCCGTCGAGCGAGACCCGGTTCTCTCCGAACGGAAAGAGCAGGCCGGCTTCGTAGGAGTCAATGTACTCGGGTTTCAGGGCCGGATTGCCGCGCCGTACGTTGTAGGCGTCCATCCAGTGTTCGGACGGGTCCAGATCCCAGCCGTGCGGCCGGTCAATTCTCCGCGTGTAGCTGGCCATCAGTTGCAGGTCGGCCGGCAGGTTGTACGAAAGGTGCAGCGAAGGGAACAGGTCCCAGGCAGTCAGTTTGAAAGCGGACTCGCGGACGCCGATGGCCCGGTCCGTGTACTCGCCGCGCAGGCCGAGTTGGTACCCGAGTTTCTTCATGCTGCCCGAAAAGGTGGAGTAGAGCGCCTGCACGTTATCCCGCTGGTCCGAGCCGTAGCTGTACTCGGGTCGCAGCAGGTAGCCTGAATCAGTGACGTACTCGTAGGTGCTGACATTCTCTTGCGACCAGTTGAATCTCCCCTGGTATCCGGCCTCAAGCATCGGCTCGGTCGTGCTCCGGCTGCTCGTCCCCGCTCCCTGTCCTCCCGACATCGGCCCGCCATGTCCCGGTCCGTGTCCGCCCGGTCCCGGACCAGACTGGCCTGAGACGCCGGCCCGGGCCCCGCCGCGCGTCCCGTTCTTGCCCAGCGGCAGCGTGTAGTCGAGCCGGATGCCCAGCCGCTGTTCAGGCCCGGCGTCGGTAGTGTGCCGGCCGGAGGTGATGGTACCCGCACTGTCGCGCATCTCGGTGGTGTCATCCGTGCTTCGGTCGTTGAGACCGTAGTCAGCACGCAAGGCGATTTCGTGCCCGGGCTTGCCGAAAGTGTGGGTCTCGTCCAAGTTGGCGGAAAGGTTGGTGCCGCCGCGTCCCGAGACCGAGCTGCCCTGATAGTAGGTGGTGTCGGTTCCCGGTTCGGACCAGCGCAGGTAGTCTGCCAGTTGGCTTCGTCCACCGCCACGCACGCCCCAGCGTGCGCCCAGGCTCATCCTGTCATTCCGGCCCAGTGCGAAGTCAGTACCGGCGCGCAGGCCATAGTTCCTGAACCCGAACTTGCCCGTCCCGACTGAGTTCAGGTGGGTCACAGTGTCTCCCGATCGGGTCCAGCTTTCCACCGTCCGCGTGCCGGGAAAGTTCATGTTGTTGTAGTTCGCACCGAAGAAGGCCGAGGTCGTGCCTCCCCGCCAGTTCATGAGCAGGTCTCCGCCGTACTTGTCGTCGAGCCCGCCCGTGACGGTGGTCATCCCGGAGAGCCCGCTCTGTCGCTGCTTCTTCAGGATCACGTTGACGATGCCCGACACGCCTTCCGGGTCGTACTTGGCCGAGGGGTTGGTGATGATCTCAATCCGGTCAATGGTCGCGGCCGGAAGCTGCTGCAGCGCCTCGCTCGACTCGAGCAGCGAGGGCCTGCCGTCCACCAGTACCGTAAAGCTCCCACTGCCCCGCAGGGTCACATTGTTTTCCACGTCTACCTTGACGCCCGGCGCGTTCTCCAGCGCGTCCACGGCGGTGCCGTTCTGCGCCGAGGGGTTGGAGGCAACGTTCACGACCTTCTTGTCGATGCGGTATTCCAGCCTCGGCCGTTCGGCGGTGGCTTCCACGCCTTGCACGGCGACAGCGGTCTGCCGGAGGTCGGTCCGTCCCAGGTCGCGGGTCGCGGACGGACCCACGGCGATGTCGCTCACGGTCTTCGTGCGGTAGCCGATGAACGATATCTCCACGAAGTAGCGGCCCGGGCGAATGCCGGGCAGAGTGAAACGGCCGGACTTGTCGGTAATGGTCCCGTTGACTTGCGAGCTGTCGGGCAGGCTGCGCAGTACGATGTTCGCATACTCGATGGGCACGTTCAAGTCGGCGTCATACACCTGGCCGCTTATCGAACCCGCGGCCAGGGGGCTGCCGGTGCCGGGCCCGGGTTGTGCGAAGAGACTGCCGACCACAAAGAGGGCCGGAATGACTACGGCTGCCAGAGGCAGCCGGTATCTGTAATGCTCCATTCTCATATGATAGCATAGACACGGCGGCGGGGAAAACTCTGCGGAGGACGGGCGAAGATGACCTGGTCCCTGAATCCGATACAAGAGATCACCACGAAGAGACAGAAGCACGAAGAGGATCCGGCGCTTGATTGCCTCCGGCTACTAGTGTTCCCGGCATCTCTGTGGTTCAGCACCGGGTGCGGGGCCGGCTTGCCGGTTTGACAGCACCGGGAAAGCGGGTACGATTGCGTCCATGAAGAGGCGCAATATGTACGCGGTCGTTTTGCTCTGCCTGGCCGGCGTCTTAAAGGCGCAGCCGGGCGCGGACCAGGGGGCCGGCACAATCAGGGGCCGCGCGTTCGACGCATCCCAGGGAGAACCGGTGGAGTACGCCAACGTCGTCCTCTACTCTCTGCCGGAGAGCACGCAGGTAAGCGGCACCGTTACGGACAAGGCCGGCGGATTCCGGCTCGACGGAGTGAGGCCGGGGCGCTACTACGTCGAGCTCTCGTTTATCGGATACCGCGACCGAACCGTGAAGGAAATCGAGGTCACGAGTGGGGCACAGGTAGACCTGGGCCAAATCGGGCTGGAGCTGAAGCCCATTTCGGTCCCGGGTGTCGAGGCGACGGCGGAGAAGCCGGCAGTCAGCTACCAGGTTGACAAGAAGGTCGTTGACGTCAGCCGACTTCCCAACGCGTCGTCGGGCACAGCCGTTGACGCCTTGCGCGACGTGCCGTCGGTGAAGGTGGACATCGAGGACAACGTTACCCTGCGCGGCAGTTCGAACTTCAAGGTGCTGATTGACGGCAAGCCGACGTTGCTCGACCCCAACGAGGTGTTGAAGCAGACTCCGGCCCAGACCATCGACAAGATAGAGATCATCACCAACCCCTCGGCCAAGTACGAGCCGGACGGCGCTGCCGGCATAGTCAACATCCTGCTCAAGAAGCAGAAGGGCCGGGGAACCAGCGCGCTGGTCAATGCGAACGCGGGCCTGAAGGGCCGCTACGGCGTCGACGCCCTGCTCAGCTACAAGCGGGGAATAGCCAACGTGTACGCCGGCGGGAATGTCCGCCGCTACACCTCTGACTGGAACTCAGGGGATTCGACGTGGATGTTCGGTGCGGCCGACACATATGTCAGAACCAGCGTCGGCGCGGGCGGCTGGTCCGGCATTACCGGCGCGGGCCGGGCCGGGATTGACCTGACGTTCAGTCCCCGTGACAAGTCGAGCATCTCCGGACGGTTCGGCAGCTTCGACGGCCTCACCGTATCCGGCTCGGACCGATTCGAGTCTCTGCCCAGCGATTCCTCGCGACGCTACCGCGTCGCCAGCAACTGGAGCTACTCCCGGCTCTTCTACTTCCTCACTGCCGACCACGAGCATCTCTTCGACACGAGCGGGCACAAGCTGACGGCGAGCGCATACGTTGTGAACAACACCGGCGGCAGCTACTCGGCGAATGCCGACATGGACTCGGTTGGGGGAGACACCACGGGCGGGCGCAGCAGCGACGAGCTGGGCCCGATGACCCGCGCCAGCCTCGACCTGGGCTACACGCTGCCCTTGCGGCAGAAGGAAAAGCTCGAGGCCGGGTTCCAGAGCCGGCTGGATGGTACGGACCAGGACCTGAAGGTCAGCCTCTACGATACGGCGACGCGTGCCTGGGTCCGGGATGCGCGTTCCAGCCACAAGTATGGCGGCGGCCAGAGCATCCAGTCGTTATATGCGACGTACTCGTGGAGCTGGCGCGAGCTGGGCCTGCAGCCCGGGCTGAGGGGCGAGTACGGAACCCGGGTCGTCAGAGTAACGGACATGGACACGACGTGGCCGGTGACGCGCTGGGACTATTTCCCGAGCCTGCACGCGAGCTACGGGCTGGGCGCGGGCAAGCAGGTCACGGCCAGCTACTCGCGTCGCATAGACCGTCCCGACGCCTGGTACCTGCGCCCGGTCGAGCTGTGGTACGACAAGAACTGGGTGAGTATCGGCAATCCACTGCTGCGGCCTTCGTTCACCAATTCCTGGGAGGCGGGGTGCGAACTTCCGTTCGGAGCCAACTTCCTGTCGGCTGAGGCATACTACCGGACTACAACCGACATAGTCGAGTGGGTGAACCGGCGGGACACGACGAACCCGACAGTGTTGCGCCAGACGGCAGAGAACGTCGGGCGCGACCGCTCAGTCGGCGTGGAGGTGACGGCGAACGTGTCTCCATTCAAGTGGTTCACCGCGTACGTGACCGGGGACTTCTACGACTACCGGGAGATTGCGGCGCTGCTCGGTGATGATTCCATTCGCAGCACATTCACGTGGAGCAGCTCGGCCAACCTGACATTTCGTCCGGCAACGAACACGCAGGTCCAGCTCAACGGCTACTACTCGGGTCCGAGTATCACCGCCACGAGCAGGTCCGATGGATGGCTCGGCGCCAACCTGGCGGTGAAACAGAGTCTGTTCAACCGCGCGCTTTCGATCACCCTGCGCCTCAGCAACCTGCTCGGTTCTCGGATTCAGAACTGGAAGACAGACGGTGCGGGGTTTCGTACGGTCACGTCCTACGGTACAGAGGGTTTGACTGTTTCGCTGGCGCTCAGCTACAACTTCAACAACTTCAAGCTCGACCCGAAGATGCGGGCGGGCGAGGGAATCGAGCAGGAAGGTACGGGCGGCGGGGCCGGCGGTCCGCAGCGCTAGCGGGCGACGGCCGGCGTTGGGCGTCCTATCGCGCGAGCAGGAACTTGACCGGCCTGCGCTGGGATTGGCCGCGCACTTCGGCGAAGTAGACGCCGGCAGGCAGTCGGGAGACATCGAGCGTGACTCTGCCCTGTCCGACCTCGGCCGCCGTGAAGTTCCGTGTGCACCTGGCTCTGCCACTTACGTCCAGAATGGCGACCTGACACTGCGCGTGGGCGGGACCCAAGTCAAGCAGCAGAATGTCGGCGGCAACCGTGCCGAGCACTCTCAGGTCGGACGGCATCTTGCTCGAGATTCCGCCTTCCTCAACTCCTTGTCCGTAGTACTGAATTATGCAGAAACCGGCGAGATCGGCTACGTAGGCGATGTTGTCCCGCACGGAGACGTGATAGGCCCAGCGCGGCGTGTTGTAGTATCCGGTCAGCATAGGATGTGCCGGGTCTGTAGCATCGTAGACGCCGAGGCCGTCGTCGCCGAGTGCCACGAAGACCATCGTGGACATCGCGTCGATGCCCCAACTCACGGCTGGCAGAGGCAGTGATTCGTATGCAACCGGATTCGGCTTGCGCGGATCGCTCACGTCCAGGATGCCGAATCCTTGAACATCCGAATAGTAGACGTAATCACCGCGCACAACGAGATCGACGGCCGCAGCGTATGGAGTCGGACAGGAGGCGGCGATCACCGGGTTCGTCGGATCCGAGACGTCAACAACCTGGATTCCTCCGTACCAGTCGGCTACGTAGCAGTAGTTACCGGATAGGTCCAGACCAAACGCGCTGTTGGGAAGCTTGAGCTTGGCGACCTGCGTCGGCTGAGCTGGCGCGGAGACATCGATGATGCGCAGATACTCTCCTACCGAGACGTAGGCAAGACCAGACCGAACCGCAACGTCGTGCCCATAGCCCAGACTGTCAATCAGACCGATGATCACCGGATTTCGCGGGTCCGAGACGTCGATGACCTGGAAGAAGTTACTGTTGTAGATTGCAGCGTAGACATATGGCCACTCGACGAATAGACGCCCTATTCGAGAAGTGTCGCCAGTTTCACCCAGCAGATAGATGTTGGACGGATCGGCAATGCTATAGACCTCGACTCCGCCGCCCTTCACGCCCGCGAATGCGAACGTGTCGACCGTTACCACCACCTCGGTGTTGAGCGGCAACGAGAATGAGCCGGCCAGCGCCGGACTTGCGGGGTCGGACACGTCAATGACCCGAAACCCTCCTTTGGGATCCGACCGTTCCAGGACTGTGTACAACAGACTCGCTTTGGCAGCGATCCCGTAGAACGCCATGTTACGCGGCGGCCGGTATGTGGATACAAGGTAGGGGTGCGCCGGGTCGCTGACATCGACTACCTTGATCTGGGGAGGATTCGCAATCGTTGCATAGGCAAAGTCCCCGGAGATGGCAAGTCCGTCCATCCACCACCCGGCTCCAAATGACGACGACAATCTGGCCGGGTTGGTCGGGTCCGCAACACTCAACACAACGAGACCGCTTTCGGCGAACGCAACGTACAACAGAGAGTCACGGACCCTGAAGCTCTGAGCATAGCTACCGTTAAGCTCGTACGCGCCGATTTCGCAGGGATTCAGCGGGTCGGAGACGTCAGCAACTCTGACGCCGCCTGTTCTGGCAGACACGTAGAGAAGACCCCCGCGCAACTCCACGCAGACCGCCCCACTGGGAACGGGCAGCATGGCGACCTCGCCCGGACTCCCCGGGTCTACAAAGTCCACCACCCGCACTCCGCCGTCGGAACAGGCGACATATGCATACCTGCCGTCAAAGGCAGTACCGAAGGAGCGGCCCGGTATTCGGCAACGCCCGAGAAACCAGGGCCGCGACAGGTCGGATATGCTGTACAGCGCGACGCCTGCCTCGTCCTCGCCCACGCACAACACCGTGTCGTGGACGGAGAAGAAGAGCGGTAGACCGGGGGTCTGAAGCTCACCGACCTCGGCAATGTTGCCAGGGTCCTTCACGTTCAAGATAATCAGGCCACCGCCGGCGTTGACATACGCGAGTGTATCGTTCACCAGGTCCCGTGGCATCTCACCTGCGCCGAAGGGCCACCGGCCAATCATCCGGCAGGCGCTGGAATCAGGAGCTAGGCTTACTACGGCAGTCAGTACCAGAGTGAGTGTTGTGATCATGGTCCTGTCGGGAGGGCACGGACGAATCCGCGCCCTCCCATCCAGACTAGCCCATCACGCTACCAGGCGAGCCCGTACAGAAGCCATATGTTGACTTCCATCGCGAGCGTCTGCCCCGGCCCGCGGCCGTATTCCTTTGGAGTCAAGTAGACTGGCGAGACCGTGGCGGCCCCTGCGCCTTCAGGTACGGGTGGTTCATCGTACGGTTGAGACGGGAAGTGCTCTATAACCGGCGGACTCCAGCACATGCCGGACATGTAGTACTTGTGGTCTTCAGGAATGTAGATGTAGTCGTAGTTCTTGTTCATGACGTACCAGTTGCTGTAGTAGGGATGTATGTGATTCGACCACCAGGCAGTATGAACCCATCGTTTGATATCCGGGTCGTCCTCGGCTCTGCCCCTTACCCATGACCAGTGTGCCGGTGACCAGTCCTCATACCGCACGCCGCCCCGGATTCCCTCCGGGACTTGAGGGGGTTGGCTGACCAAGTCCCCAGTCGCGGCCACGTAGTTCTCTGCCGCGATGCTATCTTCCCACACCTCCTCGACGGCCTCGACGCCCTCCAGTGCAAAGGCGTTCGTCGCCAGAGGCAGAAGACACCCGGCGCACAGCAGAACCAGCGCCAGTGTCGCTTGGCTATGTCTTGACATCCTTATCTCCTTACAGCCGGGTCTTGTTTGTCCGACTGCAGGCCTAATATACTCTCTCTCTCTCTGTGTGTCAAGGAAGACAGCGCAAGACCAACACAGCGCGTAAGTATCCTATTCTAACTAATTTAGCGACTAGTGCGAGCGCGGATTGCGCCCGCCACGAGATGAACTTCGGAGGGGTAACGTCATCTGCTCGTCCCGGGATTTCGGGGGATCTCGAGGGCACAGTGTCTGGTTGGTATTGACGCGTGCGAGCGGATAGTTAAACACAGGTTTCTACACGGTGAGCTGGGATGCGAGAGACAGCCATGGCAGGTAGGTGCCGCGCGGGGTCTACTTCTATCGCCTCGACACGCCGGGATTCCGGGCGGTGAAGAAGGCGGTGGTGGCGAGGTGAGCGGCAAGTAGACAGAATGCAGTAGACAGGATACAGGGAGGGGCGGGCGAAAGCCCGCCCCTTTGCATCCACCAAACGTTGCGGGCGGCGGGGGTAGTTCTGGCTAGGTCCGAGCTATACTCTCGTCGACCAGCGCGGTGATTCGTTCGCGGAGTGTGGCCCGAACCGGCAGGGCTTCGATCCCGATGTCTGCCGTCCAGCGTTCCAGTTCCTCAAGCTTGGGCTTGAGCTTGTGCTCGTCCTTGCTGCGAGTGAGTAACCGCCAGAGCTTCCTCGCGTAGACTCGCGTCCAGGCCGCCTCGACTGAGGCCGGCTTGATGCCGGCGGACGAGAGCTCAGTCTCCACCAGCCGATTCAGCTGGCGTTGCGCTTCCTGGCCTCGCGCGTACGCCCGGACGCGGGCAAGTCGCTTGCGTACCGGCTCTGTTGTCAGTTTGGCCCGCAGGACGTGATGGTCGTACTTCTCGACCGCTCCGGCCACGCGCCACGACAGCTTCTTGGCGAGGCTCCGCACCCGCTTGTACCCGCGCTGCTCCAGCACGGTGGGCTGAAAGGTATAGGCATTGAGCAGGTCGGCGATGTCGGCGAACGAGGCCCGGCACGCCCGCAGATAGTCGGCCACAAAGCCGAGAGAAGGATAGGGGGCCTTGCCAAGCTCCACCTTGCCGATGAGTTGGTGATTGCCTTTGCCTTGCCTCCCCATCAGTACCACTAGCTCCTGCTGGGTCATGCCTTCTCGGAACCGGAGTTCGCGCAGCCTCAATCCCATTTCGGGCGTGAACCTGAACATCTCTTTCGACCTGCTCATATTGACCGCATGATACCAATAGGACTCATGCGGGTCAATGGCATGAATGGGGGATAAGACGCGGTATCAGAGGAGGTTGGGGTCGCTATGCGAGTCGGCCTGGGGGTCGCTCCGGGGACGGCCCGGAGGGCGGTCTGCGGTGTTGTCTGGGAGTGAGTCCCGAAAGCCATTCAGACGGCTATTCTTGGGGTGATTGAGAAAGCGAAATGCAGGCCAGTTCGGAACGCGCTTCGGGACGCAACGCCCTGCGCTACCCCGATTTCTGCTCTATCCGCTATCTGTTCAGCAGCCCCGAGTGTCGCCTAGCGGGTCACTTGTACGACAACCTGCGAGACTGCTTGGAGGGCGATTCGTTCGACTATCTACAGGGCAATTCGCGGAGCTGCGTGGCGGCTAGCAGTCGGGACTGGGGTGAGAGACGGAGGATTGGCTGTCCGGGCGACTATCCGTCCATCCGTAGTTGCCGTCCGTATCTCTGGATTCTGATCTCTGGATTCTGGTTTCTGGACTCTGAGCTCTGGACTATCCGAACCCGAAAGCGCTACGGCAGGTCGGCGGACTTGAGCTCGAACCTCCACGTCGGCGACGTGAAGCCCTCACCCTTCACCGCGCCTATTCCTTTCGCATAGCACACCCGATAGTACAACTGCCCGAGCAGTCCGTAGTAGTTCACCTCGTAGCAGTTCTTGAATGTGCCGGCCGGCAGGATAACGTCCGTCTTCCCAGCCACTACTGCCGAGTCGGTCCAGAGCGCGTAGGTCCAACGCCATACCGCTACCGAATCCAAGGGCTGCACCACTACCGCAAGGGGCGTCAGTCCGCCCCTGGACCCGAGCCAGGTGGTATCTCCGCTCACCGTGTAGAAACAGGAAGTATCGCCGTCGAGATTGTTGAAGGGGAAGACGTTCGCAAGCGTTACCCCGCTGTCGGTGACCGCCTTCGCGTAGTGCTTCACCTCGCCGACCTCCGTCACAGTCACGCTGAAGTCCCAGGTATCGCCAGCGCTCGTGAGTCTGTACGTCCACTTGCTACCGAGTTCCAGCGGAAACCAGCCCTGTGACAGCTTCTTGCGGCAGCCGAAAGACAGCAACGCCAGCGGGATGATGAACAGGAACGTGAGAAGCCTGATGCGTCCGGTCGTCATCGTGCGAATTCTAGACATCCCAACCGCTGATGTCAATGACGCTGCTTGATGAAGGCATGCCTGTTCGTTCGGGCGTGAGCACATAAATGTCCTACTTCCTCTGCTCAATCTCACGGAGCGCGCACCCTGCGGCTACTCTCACGCTTTCCTCGCTGTCTTGGGCGAGACCCTTTAGCAGCAGCCTTGAGCGGTCATCGCCGATCGCCCTAAGTACGCTCACGGCTTTCCGTCGAGCATCCGACACGTAGTACCACCGGAGGACATCATCTTCACTCTTCGGCTGCCGGAGCCCTAGGACTTCTTGTGCGACTTCGAACGCCAACTCCGTGTCCGTGCCAACCAGACGCAAAGCTGCGCCCGCGCGTAGCTCAGGGTTCCGAGATTGCGTCGCCTTTCGGAAGTATCGATAGATAGTGTCGAGGTCCTCGGGGCGGTCACGGTAGGCGTCGATGGACGTGCCGACGGCCCGGAAGGCGTTCGATGGAATCGCTCCGGGATCGCTATCTCCCAGCGCGAGCACTGATCTGAACACGGGCAGTGCTGCATGCAAATCACCGAGCTGGAACAGCGCAGCCGCCGCGCCCAACTGGACAGCTCTGTTCATCACCAGTGTGTTTCCGGCGCCTGTTGCCCGGGCCGCAAAACGGCGCTCCAGAGTGAGATTCTGCTTCAAGACGGGAATAGCGCTCCTTGCTCCCATGCTGCCGAGGAAGTCCGCAGCGATCAGCAGAGCATCGCGCGTCTGCCGCGCCCCGGTGTCCGACAGCATCTCAATCATCGTCGGTATTGCCCGCGGGTCCCGGGAGCTGGCAATCCACTGCATCAGTTGCTCATACCTGAATGTCGAGTTCTGCGCTGCTGGCTGATGAAGCTGTTTGATGTAGCTGGGGAGATTGCGTCGATGAGATTCCCGCATCTTCTTGGTGAGGTCCGGCTCTTGGTCCGCTGCCAGCGCCGTGACGACTGTCATGGAGGATAGCAGCGCAGCTGTTATTGAAAGCCACGTCGTGCGCATCCGCATCGGACCGACCAGCTTACTCAGTCCGGCCGGGTGATGTTGAGAAGCGGTATCTGAGTCGTGCGTCTATCTCGACACGCCAACCGGGGCGACTTGGTAGATGGCTGGCCGATAGCGCGGCTTTGGAACCGGTTTGCGCAGGCGCTTGGCAGCCGACAGCCAAGCAGCCTTGGCCTTCTCGACCTCGGCTAGCGCCTCCTCAGGCGTGCTGCCGAACGCCGAGCAGGAATCAAGGTCCGGGATATCGGCTATGTATCCGCCATCTTCTTCGCTGTAGAAGATGTTTATGTGATAATCCTTCATCATTGTTCCTCAAGCTTCAGATTGTGCCTCTCCACCAACCGCAGGAACTGTCGTATCTGATACGGTTTCGCCTGACCTCGCGCATCTTGGAGGTTAATGAGCTCGGGGATGCCTTCGCGCGCGAAGATATGATGGCTGCCGCTGGTTCTTCGGAGCCTGAACCCGAATCCCTCGATCAGCTTGACCATGTCTGCAAACGGGACATTGTTCAGCGAGCCATCGACCAAGCGGATCAGGAGTTGTCTGCGATTCACTGGCAATTCCTCCTCAAGAGGATAGGCTGCACTTCCTGCGTGTCAAACCACAGCGCGTCGCGTGATCACCTCAATCTCACAGAAGATGTCGTGATTTCTCTGACGTTCCGAGGAACCGAAGACGGGCGGATTACTTGCGTTTGAGGAGGAGCCGACTAGAATGGCGCGAGGAAATCACGCAACATGCAATACGCTAAATGCTCGACGCCAGACAACGGATATAGGACCTCGACGCTGTGGCTAGTTTCCGTTGCTCTTGCTTTGGTGGCAATCGCTGGGTGCGGGACGGCGTGCAGGTGCTGCCGTTCCAACACCGCCTCAGTCGCCTCCGCGCCGGAGCGGGTGGAGATCGACGGCCGTAAGTACACGCTGACCGCAAACGCATGGCGCGACTTCCAGCCAATCGCGCCGCCCGATGGGCAACCGCTCGTGGTGGTCGCCCGTGTGGTTCGTCCGCTACTCCAAGCTGAGCCGAACCTCGACGCCGCCTCGATTGATCGTATCTGGGTGCTTAGCGGCAAGAAGCAGTGGTCGGCGAAGCCTGAGAATCCCTCGATGTTCGAGGCCGCAGTCCGAGGCGGGCCGAAGTGGGGACCGGGAATCAAGGTGGATGTTGTCGCGCGGCTGAAGCAGGGGAAACAGACGTGGCTTGTCCGCGCCGCCGGAGTAGAGATAAAGCGGACGGACTAGGCGCGGAGAAGTCAAAAGGCAAAAGCCAAAGGCCAAAAGTCAAAGGTGCGGGCGGGGCGAAGCTAGAAGTCAGAAGCTAGATGCTAGAAGCTCGAAGTTCGGAGGTGGGAAAAGCGGCAGCTTTGCTGCCGCACTCCAAGACCGAAGTTTCCGTTTCGTGTGTTTCGTGCTTTCGTGGCTAGTCCCGGCTTCTTGACCTTTGAGTCCTAGCCTGTAGATTTCCGCATGGCGCAGCGTATCGCAATCTGCAACCAGAAAGGCGGGGTCGGGAAGACAACGACCTCGGTCAGCCTTGCTGCTGCACTGGCTCTACGCGGGGGACGGGCGCTGCTGGTGGATATGGACCCGCAGGCGCACGCCACGCTCGGGCTGGGAGTGGACCGGACCAAGCTTGAGATATCGGTCTACGAGGCGATGTGTGAGGCGCAGCGGGTCACCGACGCGGTGCTGAAGGACCGGGCGGAGAATCTGGACCTGCTGCCGGCGTCGGTGAGTCTGGCTGGCGGTGAGGTGGAGTTGATAGACGCGGATGAGCGCGAGTTCCGGCTGAACAAGGCGCTGGGGCTAATCGACCCCGACTACCAGTTCATCATCATCGATTGCCCGCCGTCGCTGGGCATTCTCACAGTTAACTGCCTGGTGGCGGCACAGAGTGTGTTGATTCCGGTCCAGGCCGAGTATCTGGCAATGGAAGGAATGTCGCGGCTGCTTGATACCGTCAGTCTCGTGCGGCAGGGACTGAATCTGACCCTGGCGATTGAGGGAGTGCTGATTACGATGTACTCGTCGCGGTTGAGCCTTGCCCAGCAGGTTGCCGAAGAGGTGCGGAGCTATTTCAAAGAGCAGGTGTTCGATACCGTGATCCCGAGGAGCGTGCGGCTGGCGGAAGCCCCAAGCTTCGGGAAGACGATATTCGGCTACGACGGTCATTCGGCCGGGGCGCAGGCGTACATGGCGCTGGCGGATGAGGTGATGGCGAGGCACAAGTCTGCGGAAAGGACAAAGTGACAAGTCGTAAGGACAAAGCAATGACGCAAGGACAAAGTGACAAGGAGGGAGTTCGGCTCCAGCCTTTGTCATTTCTCCTTTCCACTTTGTCATTACCTCCAGGGAGGTCCAATGCGTAAAGCGCTGGGTAAGGGCATCAGGGCGATAATCCCGGAAGAGACCCGGGCCGCGATGGCCGCAGAAGCGCGGCCCATCCGGATTGACGAGATCCGACCCAACCCGTTTCAGCCCCGGACCAAGACCGAAGAGAACCTCGATGAGCTGGTAGCGTCGATCAAGACGCACGGTGTGCTGCAGCCGATCATGGTGCGGCGCCGGCGGGATGGTTACGAAGTGGTGATGGGCGAGCGCCGGCTGCGCGCGTCCAAGCTCGCCGGGCTCGAGCAAGTGCCGGCCGTCATCCGCTCCGTCGACGAGCTGGAGATGCTCGAGTTTGCCTTGATTGAGAACCTGCAGCGCCAGAACCTGAACCCGATTGACGAGGCGATGGGATACAAGCGTCTCAACGATGAGTTCAAGCAGACGCACGAAGTAATCGCCCAGCGTGTGGGCAAGGACCGGTCGACCGTCGCAAACGCTTTGCGGCTGCTCGATCTACCTTTCAAAGTCCGTGACTGCCTGGCTGCGGGTTTGATAACCGCGGGCCACGGGCGGGCACTGCTGATGAGCAAGAACCGGAGATTGCAGGTCGAGGTGTGCGAACGGATAGTGAAGGAAGGGCTTTCGGTCAGGTCCGTCGAGAAGCTCTGCGGCGAGCCCAGGCCGAAAGAGCCGCATATGCCCAAGCCGGAGAAGGACATACACCTGCGCGAAGTTGAGGAGGGGCTGGCCGGATACCTCGGTACGCGGGTTGTCATCAACCCGGGCAAGGCCGGAGCCGGTGATATCGTCGTCCGCTACTTCTCGGCCGAGGACCTGGAGCGGGTGGTCGAGAAGATGAAAAGGCATTAGAGCTCGGCCGAAGTCAGAAATCAGAAGGCAGAAGGCAGGATGCAGAAGTCGGACAGGCGGGCGCGGACTGGATTCTCACCACCAAGACACAAAGCGGTCAAGGCAGGTCACGTCCCTCGCCCTCCTGGGGAGAGGGGTCGGGTGAGGGGTGAAGCGTCGTGCGTCGGGCGTTGAGCATGAAACTTAGAGCATAGCGCATGCCTCGCAAAGAGCTTTCGTTCTTCGTTGCCAGCAACTACAGCACGAATTCGTTGCGATTCAGCCTGCCGTTGTGGATGGTCAGGTTGCTGGCAGTGGTCGCCGGCTTTCTGGCGCTGCTCGTGGTCGCGTCGCTGGTGATGGCGCTGGCCGGTGCCTACCGGCTCAGCCGGCTCTCGTATCTCGAGCGCCGGAACCGGACGCTTGAGGCCGAGTTTACCAAGGTCGTGGCACTGCGCAGGCAGCTTGAGCAGGTCGAGGCGCAGAGCCGGAAGATGGCGACGATGCTCGGGGTCGAACAGACACCGGCCCCGGTGAACTGGGACTCATTCCCACTCGATTCCCAGGCGCTGCCCGAGTGGGTCAAGGGCAAAGCGTGGGGGAGTCAGCTCGTGCCGAAGCTGGTGCCGGTGGAGGATTACGCGGTATCGCAGCGGGCCAAGGACGGCCACATCGGCATCGACCTGGCAGCGGCGGACGGCGCGCCGGTGCGGGCGACGGCGGACGGCGTCGTGGAGCAACGCGGGGACGACAGGCAGTATGGTCGATTCCTGCTGCTCAAGCATGGCCAGGGCTACGAGAGCTACCACGGCCACCTCAAGGACTGGAACGTGGCCAAGGGGGATTCAGTTCAGGCGGGGCAGACCATTGGCTGGGTTGGAACTACGGGCAAGACAACCGCGCCACATCTCCACTTCGAAATCCGCAAGGACGGGCAGCGGATTGACCCGACGAGCGTCCTGAAGTTCTGACGAAGGAGGATTCCAGCGATCGGACTGCCAGCTTCTTCGCCTGACACTCGAATCGCAGAATCCTTGATCCCTTGACCCCTGCTTCCTAGCATTGGCCATGGAAAGCGTATACGACGTCATCATGCGCCGCAGGACGGTGCGGTCGTTCACCGACCAGCCGGTTGAGGAGGAGAAGGTTCTAAAGCTACTGGACGCGGCTATGCAGTCGCCGTCCGGCGGCAACATCCAGCCAATCTCCATCATCCGAATCGAGAAGCAGGAGGGCCGGGAGAAAATGGCCAGGCTGGCCGTGAACCAGCCGTGGGTGGCGAAGTCGCCGCTCTGCCTGCTCTTCTGCGTCGACTTCCACCGGACCGGTAAGTGGGCGGAGGCCGAGGGCGCGAGCTATGGTGGCGAGAAAGCGCTGATGAGTTTCCTGCTGGCATACGCCGACGTCTTCTGCTCGGCTGAGAACGCGGTCCTGTGCGCAACCAGCCTTGGCCTCGGCACGGTCTACATCGGCATGGTGCTGGCCGCGATGACTGAGATCCGCAAGGAGTTCGGCCTGCCAGACAGGGTCGTGCCGGTGGTGGCGTTGTGTGTGGGGTATCCGAAGAAGGTGCCGGCAGGCATCACCAAGTTGCCCCTGGCGGCGATGGTCCACTCGGAACGGTACGAAGAGAAGTCGCCCGAGGAACTCAAGTACCTGTACCGTGAGAAGTATGGCGACCTGACGTCCGACGTGAAGTCGTACTTCAAGCGGACGTACCAGGAAGCGCTGGAAATGGACGAGCAGGCGCGACCGGACTTCACCGATAAGGTTGCGCGAATCATGGCGCGGATGGAAGTCGGCAACGCGGCGCAGCTTCTGTTCAAGATGCGCTACCCGGAAGACGCAATGAAACGCATGGGCGAGAAGATCATCGCCTCCTTGCGCGAAGCCGGCATCGACTGTCTGTAGGCTTCAGCCGGCTTGCGGGCTCTGCCGGGTTGACTTTCGGCGGCAGGAAGGTAACATCTGAGTCCGCAAAGACAACCATAGAAATGACGATTGACGATTGCCGAACGATGAATCGCAGCGAGACTCGGCGATCGGTGACTGATGAATGGTAGTGAATGATGGGAGGTATTGATGGCTGAATCCTGCAGCTTCCTGGGCGGCCAGCCGCTGGAGATACGCTGGCACGGGCGCGGAGGGCAGGGCGCAAAGACCGCGGCGCTCTTGTTCGGTGAGTCCGCGCTTGACACCGGGCTCTACATCCAGGCGTTCCCGGAGTACGGACCGGAGCGGATGGGTGCACCGGTGGCCGCTTTCAACCGGCTTTCAGACAAGCCGATACGTTCCCACGCCGGCGTGAAGACGCCGCGCGTCGTGGTCGTGCTCGATGCCTCGCTGATCGAGCCGGCGCGGGTAACCGAGGGCCTGATGGACGACGGAATCCTGCTCGTGAATTCGAACGTCGAGCCGGCCGAATTGCGCAAGCGGCTGCAGCTGCCGTCCGGCATCAAGCTCTACGTGGTGGACGCCTCGAAGATAGCGATGGAGACCGTGGGCAAGAACGTTCCCAACACGCCCATGCTCGGCGCGCTGGTGAAGGTCACGGGCGTGCTGGAGTTCGAGCCGATGATGGAAGCGATCAAGCATAAGCTGGCGGAGAAGTTCCGGGGCGGCAAGGAGAAGTTCGTGGAGCCGAACCTGGTGAGCATCCGCCGGGCCTACGAGGAAGTGAGGTGTTAGGATGGCCAAGCTGAAGAGCTGGAAAGAGCTTCCCTGCGGGGCGATCATCGACGACCCGAAGGCTGTGCTGGAGAACAAGACCGGTGCTTGGCGGTCGCAACGTCCGTGCTGGAACGCGGAGAAGTGCATCAACTGCCTGACGTGCTGGATCTACTGTCCTGACGCCGCCATCATTGTCAAAGCCGGCAAGATGGCGGGCATCAACTACGACTACTGCAAGGGCTGCGGCATCTGCGCTAACGTCTGCCCGACCAAGGTGCAGGCTATCACCATGGAAGAGGAGAGGAAGTGAGGCAAGTCAAGGTGCAAAGTGCAAAGTGCAAAATGGCGGGCAGGAGGGGGACATGATACTTGCCAAGACCGGGAACGAGGCGCTGGCGTACGCGATGCGGCAGATAAACCCGGATGTGGTTGCCGCGTACCCAATAACGCCCTCGACCGAGATCGTGCAGATTTTCGCCCAGTACGTGAGCGACGGCAAGGTCAATTCCGAGTTCGTGGCGGTGGAGAGCGAGCACTCGGCCATGGCTGCCTGCATCGGCGCGGCCGCATCCGGCTGCCGGACGATGACCGCGACCGCATCGCAGGGGTTGATGCTGATGCACGAGATGCTCTTCATTGCCGGCGGCCTCCGGCTGCCGATAGTCATGCCTATCGCCTCCCGCTCGGTTTCGTCGCCGCTGAACATCCACGGCGACCATTCGGACTCGCTTGCCTCCCGCGACTCGGGCTGGCTGCAGTTCTTCTGCGAGACGGTGCAGGAGGGCTACGATACGCTCATCCAGTGCGTGAAGATAGCCGAACGCGCGTCCCTGCCCGCCATCTGCGCGGTGGACGGTTTCATCCTGTCGCACTGCATGGAACGGATCGAGACGTTTGAAGACCAGCCGGTGCGCGAGTTCATCGGCGCGTACAAGCCGAACTGGAACCTGCTCGACTACAAGAAGCCGATCCTGGTCGGGCCGGCGACGATGCAGGACTACTTCTTCGAGTTCAAGCGTTCGCAGATCGAGGGCATGAACAAGGCGCTGCCGATAGTCCAGGAAGTACAGGCCGAGTTCAGGCAGAAGTTCGGGCGGGGCTACGGCGTGGTTGAGGAGTACCGTACCGATGACGCCGATGCGGTCGTGCTCCTGATGGGTTCGGCCTGCGGTACGATGCGCGAGGCCGTGGACACGATGCGCAACCAGGGGAAGAAGGTCGGGATGGTCAAGCTGCGCCTGTTCCGACCCCTGCCGCACCAGGTGTTGAGGGAGACGCTGGCGAAGTTCAAGACGGTCGCGATCATGGACCGTGCCGATACGGTCAACTCATGGGGCGGCGCGCTCTTCACCGAGATAGGCTCGGCGCTCTATGACCTGCCGCAGCGGCCCAAGCTGCTCTCGTACGTCTACGGACTCGGCGGCAAGGAGTTCTCGCTTGGCGATGCCGCGACGGTGCTCGAGCAGGCGCACGCAGGCAAGAAGGAAGACCTCGTGACCTACATCGGAGTGAGGTAGACATGGCGATCCCAATGACGAATGACGATTGTCGAATGACGAATTGCGGAGTCGGAACGGCGGACCTCACGAACCGGAGAGGGGAGTAGGAGATGGCAAGACTCAAGGACCTTTGTCAGAATCCCGAGCTCTTTTCGAGCGGTCACCGCGCCTGCGCCGGATGCGGCGAGGCCCTGGCAGTGCGCCAGATACTCCTGGCCGCGCCCCAGCCGGTGGTAGGCATCATGCCGACCGGCTGTACCGAGATCTTCTCGTCCATCTACCCGCATGCCGCGTGGCAAATACCGATGATCCACACCGCGTTTGAGACGGCGGCTTCCACCGCGTCCGGCGTCGTTGCTGCCTACAACTTCCACAAGAAGATGGGCAACATCAAGGAGGACGTGAAGTTCATCGCCTTCGGAGGGGACGGCGGTACCTATGACATCGGGTTCCAGGCGATTTCCGGTGCCTTCGAACGCCGGCACAAGTTCCTCTACGTCTGTACCGACAACGAAGGCTACATGAACACCGGGATCCAGCGCAGCTCGGCTACGCCGTACGGTGCGCACACGACTACGTCGCCGGCCGGTGCGGTGATACCAGGTAAGACGATGCCGCGCAAGGATATCATGGAGATCATGATTGCCCATAACGCGGCGTACGCAGCGCAGACCACCATCGCGCATTGGAACGATCTCGTCACCAAGGTCGGCAAGGCGCTGGCCGCGGACGGGCCCTCGTTCCTCAATGTGCTGGTACCGTGCCCGCTGGGCTGGCAGCACGCCGGCAACCTGACGGTCGAGATGGCAAGGCTTGCGGCCGACACCGGTTTCTGGCCGATTTACGAGTGGGAGAATGGTAGGTACAAGATCAACTACCAGCCCAAGGAGAAGAAACCGGTCGAGGAGTTCATGAAGCCGCAAGGCCGGTTCAGCCACCTCTTCAAAGATGAGGCGGGCAAGGCGGTCATCGCCGAGGCGCAACGTCAGATTGACGCGCAGTGGGCGTTGCTTCGCAAGCGGCAGGAGGCGTTCGGGGCGTCCTGAAGTAGCAGGCCCAGGTTTCGAGCAAACGGGCCGGCTGATGCCGGCCCGTGGCTTCTGAACTGGGTCGCTGCCGCGGGATTGGTACGGAGGCTGACGCGGACAGGATGGCAGTCCTGTCCACGTTCCTTCCGTTTCTGCCTGGCCGCTGACACCGGGGCATGCGGCCGCCGGCAGGCAGCGCCTGGTCTGGTGGATGGACGTGAACCGGGCGACAGGCGCCGGAAGCGGGGATAACCAAGGTCGGCCCGATGTCGCCTGCAATTTGCCCAAGGTCTAACTCAGAGCAGACACCAAGGCTCCAGCTGTTCCATGCCCGGCGGCCACAAATCGTGCTTGACACAGGTGGCCTGTTCGGCTAATATCACTTCGTGAGTCCGGAGACTCCGGCGGGATCTGCTGCGCAGATAGGGCAATCCGGGGCTGCCTTCTGTTTCCGTGTAAGACAGGAGAGATCCGGCTGGAGCCTCCTGCAGCCAAGACCTCTGAAGACAACCGTCGATCTGGCCGCACTTGTGTGCAGTGCGCCCGAGTTCCTGAGCATGGAGAGCGGCGAATCCTCCTGCCAGGCAGCGGTTGTGCTCTCCGAGCGGGGCGACACGCGGGTGGTGGCTGCGGTTGACGACGTCGGTGCAATCACGCTGATCGGTTGTCCGGCCCAGTTGACGCGCGATGCGTTGACCACTGTATGCCAGGAGGTGCTGGTTTTCACCGGCAGGCTCTGGCGCATGGCACCCCAGGAATTCTCTTCGGTCATCGAGAAACGACTGGGGCAGAGCCTGGACGACTATTTCTCCAGTCGGATCCCCATCGGCTGGTCAGAGAAGGGGTTCCTCTCCGGGCTGGGCCGGAGCCTGGAACACGGCCGGTTCCCGGTTGTACTCCTGGTGACGGACTCGAGTCCGGAAGTCGAGCAGGCGGTTGCTCACCTGCGGACGTTCAACCTCGCGGTCAAGCCGCTAGGTGTGGAGTTGTACGAGAGTTCGGGTGTCGAGATCATGATGCCGAGAGTCCTGGAACTCCTCGAGTCTGGCCCCCAAGAGGAAAGGGAGCCAGTGAGGCCGGCGTCGCGCCCGGTGCCGTCCCAGCCCCGGACGCCACCGCGGCCACAGCCTTCGACGGCCGGCCCCGAGGTGACCGAATCCGAGCCGCAGGCTGGGCCGGCCCAGGACACGCCGCCGTGGTCGGAAGAGCCGGTGCTGTCAGACAAGGAGGCCGAGCCGGCGTATGTCGACCAGGAAGTCGAAGCCGGCGAACCGGCTTTGACCCCTCTGTCCGAGCCGGCCGTGGTCAGGAAGCCGCCCTGGGCGAACGAACCGCCTTCGGCGCGTGATGTCATCCCGCCACCGGTTCAGTCAAGGCCGGTTAGCGCAGCTCCGCCGCCGGCCCCCAAACCTGCAGCCACGAGGCCCGGTTGGGATGGAGCTATGCCGGGTGTGATGGCAGGGAGGCGCCCGACGCGAAGACCGCCGGAGGGTTCCGGGACGCCAAAGGGTCACGAACAGGCCAGCGGGAGGCGCTAGCGATGATTCAGGGTCCATGTTGGGCTCGCTTCAAGCGAGCCGGAGACCGATGGTTCGCTTTCAACGGCCGCGATGGAACGAGCACGGTTGATGCGCTCCAGTTAGTAGTCGATGCCCCGGAGTTTCTTGGTCAAGGCACAAGCCAGTCCCTGCCGCGGGCGGCCATGGCTCCGCCGCAGTCTCACTCCAACCGCGTGTTGGTAGTCGTCGATGACGCCGGCGGCGTTCAGCTCGCGGTCTGCCCGGAGCCGGGCGGGGATTCGGCCGTGGTCGTCGGGGACGTGGTGGCCACCGGCCACCGTTTCTGGCGCAAGAAGTATGACGTGCTGGCCATGCCCTTCCAGGAATTCCTCGGAACGTCGCTGACCGACTGGATTGCCGGCCGCGCGGGTGAGAGCTGGTCGGCTGAGAAGTTCCGGGCGGGGCTGGAGCGGAGTATGAGCGAGGGGAAGTTCCCAATAACGATTGTCGTCAATGAACTCGACTCAGCGGTCAAAGAAACGCTCGACTATCTCAGGGAAGTCAACCAGCAGGTGCGAGTGCTGGGCTACAAGTGTCTGACAAGCGGCGGCGATGAGTTGGTGTGGCCCAGGGAATTGAGCGAAGAGCGGGTCGTTCCGGCTTCACAGGCCGCAATGCCGCAAGCGCGTTCGAACCCGCCGCAGTCCGGCATGAGGGCCGCGTCGCGTCCCCAGAAGACGCGCTTCGAGAATGATTCGCCTCGGTCCGACTGATTCCTGACGACCCCGGCCTGACTGCGCAGCCCCTTGGGCGAGGCCGGAACGCCGTCGGGATCCGCTACCACAACCAGGCCGGAGATCCTCAGCCGGCAGGCCGAGAGAGGTGGTGGTCGGAGATTGCCCGTCCGGCGAGCTCGGACCGACTGCCCGTCAGGTAGTCCCGAACCAGGAGTATCGTCCGGCGCGAGAGAAGCCCATACCCGAGGTCAAGCGCAGCGACGCCCTGTTGTTCGTGACGATGTGCATGAATGGCTGAACGCCGAGCCGCAGCAGCCGTTCTGCCAATGCGGTTGTCAGTGTTCTCCCCATGCCCTGGTGTCGGTAGCTCTCGACCACATGCAGGAAGCCCATTGAGCCGTCATCGTGGGTCAAACTCCAAGCCACCGGCGCGCCCTTGCGGCGAATGCAGTAGCCCGGCCCGCTGCGAATGCGGCGAAGAATGCGGTCGGCACTTCGGCCAAATGGCCACGCTTGGGCAATAGGCCGCGCGTCCTCCGGCCGCAGCCGGCTCACTCTATGTGTCCGGTCGATGACGAGTCGGCCCGGCCGGAGAACGTACAGGTAGCAGTGGTTGTACCACAGCCGCCGGCCGGCATCCGGGCCGCGCCAGTGGGTCCTTATCAAGCGACAGAAGCGGGTCGGGGTAGCGCTGAATACCAGCCGCAGGTTCCGGGGCACTTCGGCGAGCACACGGCTCGCGGCCTGCCCGGAATCGGCGAACAGTGTGAGCCGATGCGTGCGGCAGAGCAGTGCGTGCGGGTTGTCGAGGTCATCGGCCCGGACCCACCGCAGCGCGGAACTGAAGGTGCCGTTGACGAGGTTGAACAAGGAACTGGTCGCGGGAAGGTTTCCAGTGATGAAAGGTCGGATCAGGTCGAGGTCATGGCAAAAGGGCATGGGGGAGAAGATAGAATGCGAAGCGCCGAGGTCAAGGGAGACCCGTCCTGAAGCCGGACGAAGGCAGAAGTCAGGATGCCCGGAGACATCGGCAGTGCTGGAGCAGTGCAGCTTCAGTATTGACTTGCGACCGACGTGCCTCTAGTCTGATCCGGTGAAGCCGAAGTTGCTGCTCCATATCTGCTGCGGGCCTTGTTCGACCGAGGTCATACGCCGCCTGAAGGACGACTACGAGGTGGTCGGGTTCTTCTACAACCCCAACGTTCATCCCGAGGCGGAGTACAACAAGCGGCTGATGGGGGTGCAGCGGATCTCAGCCTTGTGGCGAGTGCTGGTTGACGTCGGTCACTATGATCGCGGCCGGTTCATCGAGGCCGTGCGCGGCCTGGAGGCGGAACCGGAGGGCGGACGCCGATGCTCTGCCTGCTATCGGCTGAGGCTCGAGGAGACTGCCAGACGAGCAGCCGAGAACGGGTGCACGCATCTGGCTACGACGTTGACCATCGCGCCCATGAAAAAGGCGGCAGTCATCAATCCCATCGGGAAAGAGGTGGCGACTCGCCACGGCCTCACATTTGTGGATGAGGACTGGAAGAAGCGGGACGGGTTCAGGCAGAGTATCGAGCTGTCCCGCGACCTGGGTTTGTACCGCCAGAACTACTGCGGTTGCGGATTCTCGCGCCGCTGACTCCAGCCGGAGCGACCGGCACTTCCGAGGTTCAGTCCGGATCGTCCCGGCGTGGTTTCGATGGGCAGCCGCACTCTTCTTGACTCCTGCCGTGTCTCGGAATATCCTGTTGCTCGATGGCCGAGTTTGCAGCCGACGCGAATGGCCGGAGCATGCACTATGACGAATAGGACCGGCCAGCGCCTCGCGGGACTGCAGCTGGCCGACATCCTCTGTCGCAACTGGGTCGTCCTGCTCTTGCGCGGCCTCATAGCGATGGTTTTCGGCGTCCTGGCCCTGTTGCTCCCCAAGCCTTGGATCAGTGTCCTGATCATGCCCTTCGGTACCTATGTCCTCGCCGACGGCGCCCTCGGCGTCGGGATGACCATGGGCGAGTACGCGGGGCGCAGGCACTTGTGGGCGCTGGTGCTGTGGGGGCTGTCCGGCGTTGGGGTAGGTCTCCTGACTCTCCTCCAGCAACCTCGCAGCGGACCGGAGTTCATGAGCTACATCGGGCTCTGGACGGTTTCCACCGGTGCCATGGAGCTGGCGACGGCATACCTGCTGCGCAGAAAGCTGGGGGCAGAGTGGCTGCTAGCTCTGCTCGGTCTGACGTCAATCGCGGTAGGCGTGATCCTCTTGGCGATACCGGCTGCTACCCCTGTGTTCCGCTCACGTTTGCTCGCGGGCTACGCATTCGCTCTTGGTGTCCATTTTGTGATTCTCAGCATCAGGGCGCGATGGGCGCCGATGCCCCCGGCATAGCCAAAGTTAGTTGGCGGGAGCGGCTGCCAAGCCAGGGAAGCCGCAAGCCGCGCGGCTCGGATCGTTGACCGAGAATCTCGCAGTCGCGCGCCAGACCGCCGCAGCAGTGCTGACGGTCTGTCCGTTTCTGACCAATCGGACCTGTGATAGGGCCGAGTTGACACCAGGCAGTGACCGGATAAGATTCACGCGTGGCTGGACCCTTCGGCTGCCCCTGGCTGACATTTGCTGCTGTGCTGGTGACGATTGGCGCCGGTGTTACCGCGGTCGTCTGGGCCGTGCTGGTTCGGTTCAAGGACTAGAGTGAGCTCAGTCGCGGTTCACGTCCTCGTCCTTGCCGCGTACCTTCTGCTGTTGTTCATACTCGGACTGGTCGCTCGCAGCCGGGCCCGTTCGGCCGAAGGGTTCTACCTCGGCTCACGCTCCGTCGGCCCCTGGGTCACCGCGTTCTCCTTCGTGGCCGCGTACTACAGCTCGGTCGTGATCATCGGCGGGGGCGGTTTTGGGTACAAGTACGGGATGGCCACCCTCTGGGTGGGAGCCACGAATGTGCTGGTCGGCACTCTGTTAGCCTGGGTCGTGCTGGGAGCGCGCACGCGGGCGATGACCGGGCGGCTGAACACCATCACCATGCCGGATTTCTTTGCCCGGCGCTTCGACGCACCGGCGGCCCGGTTCATCACGGCAGCCGTCGTGACCGTCTTCCTTGTGGTCTACAGTGTATCGGTAATCCAGGGCATGGGGCATGCCTTTGAGGTACTCGTCGGGGTCCCCTACGTCTACGGCGTGTTGATTTCGGCACTGGTAATCGTGGTCTATGTGAGCATCGGCGGATACATGGCGGTGGTTTGGACCGGGTTTGTGCAGGGGATAATAATGATCGTCGCGCTGCTCCTCCTCGCCGTGCTGGCGGTCGCCAAGGTCGGCGGACTGAGCGAGGGGTTCCGTCAACTTGGCGCCATCGAGGGGGGCAAGTACGTCGCGACGCCCGGAATCTGGGGCTGGCCGGGAATCATCTCTTATTCGATGATAGTCAGTTTCGGGGTCTGGGGGATGCCGCAGCTTGTGACGCGGTTCTACTCGATCAAGAACACGCAGGTGCTGCGGTTCGGTACGGTACTGGCCACGCTGGGCGGCTCGATCGCCCTGCTGCCTTACTTCGGCGGCGCGCTGGCGCGGGTGCTGTTTCCCGACCTCCCGGCCGCGGACAAGGCGATTCCCATGCTGGTCAAGGCGGCGATGCCGGCCTGGGCCTCGGCGATTTTCCTGGCCGGGGTCCTGGCTGCGGGCATGTCCACTTTCGCCGCCGTGCTCATCGTGTCGGTGAGTTCGCTGGTCAAGGACCTGCTCCGGGACAGCTTCCGTGCGCAGTTCACATCCAAGACCGAGGTCGTGCTCTCGCGTGTCTCCTCCGCGGTCATCGGGCTGGCCGCGGTGCTCGTGGCGCTCAAGCCGCCGGCAATGATACTGGTTATCACCGGGTTTGCCTGGGCGGCGATTGCCTCGACCACACTCTGGCCCTACCTGTTCGGCCTCTACTGGCGCGGAACGAGCCGGACCGGCGTGCTCGCCGCGATGATTGGCGGGTGCGCAACCGCGCTCGTCTGGCTTGCGCTCAGAAACCCGTTCGGGTTGCACGGCTTCATACCCGGCATGGTGGTCAGCTTCGTGCTCCTGCTGCTCGTGAGCCTGCTCACTTCTCGACCGCGGACTGACACGCTCCGCCTCGCGTTCGGCGACGGGACGAACGATTCGGAACGACAGCCGCCAAGTCGGTCATAGCCGCCTAGTCCGTTCGTCGCCGTACACAGCCCTGCTGTCTCCAGGCCCGCCTTGGTCTGGGCGTAGGGTCCTTCCCAGCTGTTTGACACTGGCTGCCGGCCGGACTAGACTTTCATACTGACCACAAGGAGATAGACACATGAAAAACCTGGTCCTCATCGTTGTTTCACTTCTCGCCCTGACGGCTGTTGCCCAGCCGTTCCACGAGGGCAAGTACGTGACCGCGCCCTACCCGGAGTTGATGCCCGGCGATTCGGCCCACCACTTCGACGTCCGGTTCTATCGTGTCGACCTTAGCCTGCCGATGACGTCGGGAGCGATGACCGCGCGCGTGCGCATTGAGCTGACGCCCCGCCACGACGACTTCGATACATTCAGTCTGCATATGGTGAACCTGGTCTGCGACTCGATTCGCCGGGCCGGCAACGCCTGCACGTTCACGACCGGGAGCGGCCGGCTGAATATAGACCTGGACCGGTCCTTTGCGAACGGTGAGTCGCTAGCCGTCGACATCTACTACCACCGCAACTCGGGCGTACAGAACCGCGGGTTCTACTACCATTCCCGGGGTACGCAGGGCATTCCCCACGCCATCTGCTACACGACCACCGAGCCGGCGGACGCGCGGTACTGGATGCCGTGCTTCGACGAACCGTGGGACAAGGCCGAGCGCGGGTGCGCGGTCAACGTGACTACTCCGGACTCGATGAGCGCCTGCTCGAACGGGCTCCGCGACAGCGTCACCACGTCGGGAGGCACCAGGACCTGCTGGTGGAAGACGAGCTACCCGATCCCGACCTACCTGATGGTGTTCTCCGCGTCGAGGTGGGCGAACTTCAGACAGTGGTTCCACTATTCGCCGACCGAGTCGTCCTACGTAGACAACTACATCTGGCCAGAGGACTCGGCCGATGCGGTGAGCTCGTTCAGCAACGTAGTCGACATGATGGACTTCTTCTCGGACTCGGCCCGGTACGGTCGTTACCCCTTCGAGAAGTATGGTCACGTTGAGGCCTACCCGTTTCCGTGGGGCGGGATGGAGAACCAGACCATGACGATGGTGCACCAGGCTTGGATTGTCTATGGCTCAGACAATGGCATCGCCCACGAGCTGGCGCACCAGTGGTGGGGAGACATGGTTACCTGCCAGGACTGGCGCAACATCTGGCTGAACGAGGGGTTCGCCACCTACTCGGACGAGCTGTACGACTTTCACCAGAACGGTCGGAGTTCCTTTCTCAACATCATCGCGTCACGTGCCCAGGACTACTTCGAGGAGGAGGCAATCGACCCGCATGCCATCTACGACCCGCCCTACCCGGACCACCTCTTCGACTGGGGCCACTCCTACTGCAAAGGAGCCTGGGTGCAGCACATGCTCAGGTATGTGGAAGCCGACACCAACTGGGCACAACCCGGCATCTTCTTCCGTGCCCTGCGGGCGTACGGCGACAGCTTCAAGTACGGCAATGCCAACACCGAGGACTACAAGCGCATCCACGAACAGGAAACCGGACTGGATCTCGACTGGTTCTTCATGGAGTGGGTCTACAGTGTCGGCTACCCGGTGTACAGCCTCGGGTGGCACGGTCGGCAGAATGGCAGCAACTGGGAGGTCGTGCTTGAGCTCTCGCAGGACAACGGCGCCGTCGCGCCGCCGCTCTTCCACATGCCGGTGGAAGTCAAAGTGAACTGGACCGGCGGGAGCGCCACCTTCCGCTATGACGTGACATCGAATCAGCAGCAGAACGTCTTCCCGGTCGGCGGGCAACCTACGAGCGTCGTGTTCGATCCGAATGACTGGATTCTTGAACAGCACGACACGCACGTGGGAGTAACACAGGGGCCGTCGGTGCCATACCGCACAGCGCTCAGGCTGGCCGGGTCGAACCCGACAGCGGGCCCGGCGCGGCTCAGCTACGAGCTGGCTTCTGCCGGGCGGCCGCGGATTGACATCTACGACGGCAGCGGCCGGCTCATACGGACGCTGCTCGAAGGACAGAGGCCGGCCGGCAGCTACACGGCGAACTGGAATCGGAGAGGAAACGACGGACGTTCCGCAGCGGCCGGTGCCTACTTCTGCCGCCTGATAGCGGGCAGCGAAAGCCGCACCGTTCGCATCGTGCTTGCCGACTGACAGCCAGTCAGGAGTATCCACCGCGGCCACTCTGTGGCCGCGTTGCTTTCAGGCGCGGGTCAGGCTCATACCACAAAGACACCAAATCCTGGGAGGGACAGAGACAGACATCGAGTCTGCCACTGCTGCCCAGACTCTCTCTATGTCTCTGCGTCTTGGTGGTGGAAGTCCGTTCCGAACTTCTGCCGTCTGATTTCTGGATTCTGACTTCTGAACTCGGTAGAACTGCCCGCTCAGTCGTTGTCGGGGACCAGCTCGATGGCGATGCCGTCGGCTTCGAGCCGCTTGCGCAGGTGGCCGGCTACCTTCTCGCCGCGGAACTGCTGCCAGCGTTTGAACTCGCGCGGTTCCTCCCTGAGTGCCGTGCGGAACCGCCGATACACGCCGGGACCGCTGATCGCAGCTTCCAGCACCGCGCGGAGTTCCGGCCGGCTGACCGTGCGAGCAAACTCCACCATGGCAGTGTAACCGGAGCGCCCGGCCTGCGGCGCCAAACGCAGATAGCGCTTGGGATACTGCCGGATTTCGGCCAGGATCTGGTCGCGATTAAATCCGAACGCCGGTACGACCTCGCCGGTTTCGGTATTCAGATACTGAGTCGTGCCTGGCACGCGGTTCTCCATAGCGAAGAGCAGGTCCCGGGTCGAGACTCGAAGCGTGCGCACTCGCTATTCTATTCCGGCGGGCGGTTCAGTCAAATGCCGAACCGGAACCAATGAGGATTTCGCCACCAAGACTCAAAGACACCAAGGCAGCAGACAAGGGCGAAGGGCCAAGGACAAGTCGACTAGGATATGGACTGCGGCCTACGGCCGCCAGCGGAAAATCTCGCCGGGGTAGAAGTAGAACAGGTTGTCGCGCACTTCGAGCCAGCCGCCAACTCCGTTCCGCGAAAACCGGCAGATCGGACCGGAGACGCGCCGCGCGCTCTCGAGCAGCGTCAGCAACCGCCACTCGCCGTCCTCGAGTGCGGCAAAGCTCGCAGATGGCCCGGACGGCCGTGAGCCCGGTACATAGTAGCCATATGCGACCAGCGTGTCGCCCACGTCGAAAAGCCTCAAATCGCCGGCCGGCAGAACGCGGTCCTTCGAGAACCACTCCTGCCAGGGAAACGGTCTGTCGGTGAGCACGAGCGAGTCGGGCTTGGGGCGGTAGAGGATTTCGTACATGCTCGGCTTCAGGGTAGGGTAGATGCTGGCTACTATCGGCAGCTCGCCGGGGTAGTCCTCGAGCCTGGCCGAGCCGAGCAGCGCGACCCGCACGTCTGCTCCTCGTTCGATACCGCATGAGTAAGGCAGGCAG
The DNA here is from genome assembly GCA_016867815.1 of candidate division WOR-3 bacterium. NCBI lineage: Bacteria > Pseudomonadati > Caldifarciminota > Caldifarciminota bacterium. The sequence continues at coordinate 31,919 of VGIR01000017.1, forward strand.
GGCACGAGGCCGGTGGCGGTCATCCGGTAGAGCCGCAGCAGCCGGGCGGTCTTGACCGAGTCGAGTCCAGATAACTCGAGGGTCGCGACGTCGGCAAGACCATCGCCGTCGGCATCGCAGACGGTCGCCGCCTCGACCCAGGCGCCGGCCAGACCGTACGCGCTGCTCGTGACCGAGTCACTCACGAAATGCATGACATTGCAGCTGTCGGCGGTGAAGATCAGCAGTTCCTGCAGACCATCGGCGTCAACGTCACCCGAAGTCCAACATGTCCCGGCGATGTCCGAACCGGCTGCGGTCGTGCTGTTGAACGGCTCGCTCTGCCACACGGTCTTGAAGCCCGCCCCGGCGAGTCGGAGCAGGGCCAGGCGTCGGAGGTCTACTATCGTCCTGTCCCTTCCGGGCCCACGCGACAGTTCCATCCGGCCGATGTCCTGAACCACGAGGACATCGTCAGAGGTACCGGCAAAATGGCCACTCGAAATGGCGACCACCCGGTCCAGCGGGCTGCGGCCCAGCACCGCTAGCGGCTCGGACTCGGCGGCGGACAGCGACACTGCGACCAGGACAAACAGCGTTCTTATGACAAAGGATACACCCGGCAGGGGACGTTTCAACTTACACCTCTGGGTCCCGATCCGGAGATTGAGCCACAGAGCGCCTGGCGCGGCCTGGGAGGCCGCAACCAAACCCAGGCGAACCACGGGTGAACAGAGATGGACACAGATCCAGCCCAGTGCCGAACTCAAACGCTGTGTCGCCGGAGGGGCACTTTGCGGTGGTCTTCAGGACCCCGATCGCCTTGGCGGGCGCGCAAGTGTCGGTTCCAGAATTCGGCGCGGGCTAGGTCAACCGTCCGTCAGGAGTCGCCCGCCACAATGCCGGAACCGGGCTCCGCCATTTTGCAGTCTTACGCCTGCAATCTGCAGTCTGGATAGGCGGGCGAAACCCGCGGCTACGCCTTGACATCGTCTGGAAACATGGGAAGTATCCATCATCTTGCCCACTTCACCGTTCGAGGTTTGGCTCATTCCCCCATCTTCTTGTTGCCGGCCCAGGGCAACCGTCTCGCTTCCCCCTTCTCTACTAGAAATCGTACTCGCAAAGCTATACATGGGACCTGGCAGCTGATTTGCAGGACGAATGGTAGAGCCTCAGCCGAGGGGACTTGGAAGGTCTGTTGCAGGGTGTCTCGCGGTTTGTCCTGCAGGCCGGTTTCTGCCGTGGTATGCGCGGTGAATTCGGAAGTGAGACGTACGGCCTGCTCAAGGGCGGGAAATCTGGTACTCGCACGGCCCCTGCTCCAGGTTGCCACCGCCAGACCGCGGATAGGGCTGATTCTCGGGGCAAGCCGGGAGTCGTCTACGGCCAGTTTCTCGGACCAGACCTGGAGTGAGGTTGCTGCCTTGGATTTCAGCCATTTGCGGCCGACAGCGTCCATAAGTAGCTGACAAAGCACATCATAGGAACATAACCCACACGCGCACGCGTGGTGCCATGTATTAACATTAGGCGTGGTATGGACGTGTGCACATTCACTTTATCAATATGTGCATTAAGTATTTTAATATTTAGTGAATCTTTTCCTTGACATTCAGCGTCAAAAGGGTATGATGACAGGCATGAGTGTAAGTCAGGTGACTGAATCCACCGGTTCCGGAGCGGCGGTAACCGGTCTATGCCTGGGGAATTCTGTGGGGCTCAGATATGATATGGAGGTAGCGATGAAGAACGTACTGACAGGTCTGCTGGCCGTGGCAGTGGTCGCGGCCGTGGTGGTCGGCGGCGCGTTTGCGGCTGAGGGCCGGCTTGGGACACGATCCGTGCAGGGCCAGGTCCCTTCGTCCCCAGCCCAGGGTTTGATGCCTGAAGTGGTTTCGACGGCTGAGATGCCGAGACTCGTCATGCCGACCGTGGAAGTGCGCGCGTTCCAGACCGTGGCGATGAGCGAGCAGAGCCTGCTTGTGAACTAGGAGGAAGAGGATGGCACGCAAAGGGCTGGTTTCCCGCTGCCCGGTCTGCGAGTCGGGCATGGCGGTGTCGGAGTTGACCTGCGAGGCGTGCGGCACATCGGTCCGCGGCCGGTTTCAGGTTCCGGACCTGTGCCGGCTGCCCGATGAGCTGTACCAGTTCCTGCTGGTCTTCGTCAAGAACCGGGGCGTGATCCGCGACGTGGAGAAGGAGCTGGGGATCTCGTACCCGACCGTGCGCTCGCGCCTCGACGCGGTGCTCGCTGCCCTCGGGTTCGGAGAGCAGGTTGGCCGCTCTGGTTCGAACGAAGTAATCGAGATGCTGGAACGCGGAGAGATAACGCCGGAAGAGGCGGAGAAGATGCTCCGCGGCGAGAGTGACAGCAAGCAGGAGTGAAGATGATACTACCATTTGTGGCATGGCCGGAGCAGGAAGCTCCGGCTGAGAAGGAACCGGGCCGCGGCAAGAGAGCCGCGACCAGGCGGAATGGATCGGGAGCAGGCGTGAGGACGAAGTCAAAATGCAGAATTCAAGAGGCAAATTGCACAATGCCGGAACGAGGACACGGACATGAGCAACGAGAGAGATAGGATTCTGAGATTGCTGGAAGACGGCAAGATCACTGCCGACCAGGCCACGCGCCTGATCGAGGCGCTGGGTTCAGAGAGGCCGGAGACCGATTTCTGTGTACCGCCCAGCCCACCGTTCGGCCCGAGGCACTTCCGCGTCCGCGGCGTCGGCCGGGGACTGGACCGGATTCCCGACGTCGTGGCGACCGCGGTGGCGTCGGCGATGAAGAACGGATATGAGCCGGGCGAGGAGCGGAGCACCGATTTCCCGGGCAAGCGTTACTTGTTGGTCAAGAGCGTGAGCGGGGATCTGGAAGTGACCCGCAGCGCTGAGGAGCGGATCGGGCTCAGCTACTCGGGCGGAGCGGTGAAGGTGCGTTCGAGCGGGGACCAGGTGGTTGTCCGGACCATGGCCGGCGACGTGTCGGCAACCGTCCCGGCCGAGGGGCGGCTTGAGCTCGAAGTCGTGTCCGGCGACGTGTCGATCATCGAAGTCGGGTCGCGCATCGAGGTGAAGACCGTATCGGGCGACGTGGACATCAGCCAGACCACCGGCGACGCCCAGGTCAGGACCGTTTCCGGCGACGTCAACCTGGATCGAGTCAGCGGGAGCTTTGTGGTCCAGACTCGGGCAGGGGACGTGGACCTGGTCACGTCCGGCCCGGTTTCGGGCAGCGTTTCGACCAAGTCCGGGGACGTAACCGTCGCGCTGGGCAGCGATCCCAACCTGGTGCTCGAGATGGCAATCGAAGAAGACGGCGACATCAGCGTCGAAGAGTCCCTCCCGCACGAAGTGCTGGAAGAGCGTGAGCGCTACATGAAGGTGAAGTTCGGCGCGGGCAGCCGGACGTTGGTTGTGAAGACCTGCGACGGCGACATCGACGTCCGGGAGGCAACGGAGAAGTAGGTCGAGGACAATGCAAGAGTCAGAGTGCAGAGTGCAAAACGCAGAAGTCACAAAGAACGGACACAGGAGGAGAGCGTGATACGGACGATAATCTGGGGACTGGTCATCATCGCCATCGGGACGTGGATATGGCTGGCCAAGCTCGGCATCATCACTTCGGGCATAGTGTTCAGCCGGGACTGGCCCGTCATCATCATCATCGTCGGGTTGCTGACCGTGGGCGAGGGGATATCGTGGATCTTCCGGCGCGGGAGGAAAAGATGCGGCGGATGATCGGCTGGGGCATCTTTCTTGTCATCCTGGGTGCGTGGATTTGGCTCTCGGCGCTCGGCGTGCCCTACATCTCGTTTGCGCAGAACTGGCCGCTGCTGGTCGTGGCGTTCGGCGTCTGGCTGATAGTACACCGGCTCGCACGCCACTCGCGCCGCCGGCGTTCCAGTGTACAGGTGCTTTCGGATCTGGAGCAGGGACGGATTGACGTTGAGAAGGCGATAACGGAGATCAGGAGGAGCAGATGAACGACGAGCAAGACCGGGTACTGAAACTGATCGAGGAGAAGAAGATAACCGCAGAAGAGGCGGCGAAGCTGCTGGATGCGATCAAGGGCAGCGCGGGCGGCGGGAACGCGCGCAACCGCTTTATGAAGGTCCGGGTGTATGACCGTGGCGCGGATCGTCCCAAGGTGAACGTGACCCTGCCCATCGGCCTGGTGAAGTGGGGAATGAACTTCATCCCGAACGAGGCCAAGGCCAAGATCGAGGAGCAGGAGATCGACATGAAGATGATCATGGAGGCCCTGGAAAAGGGGATCACCGGGAAGATCGTCGACGTGGACGAGGAGGAGAAGGGCCAGCACATCGAGGTCTGGCTGGAGTAGCCGAGAGCCTGATTGCGGATCGTGCGGGCGCAACTCGCGCCCGCACTGCGTCTAGTCGGTCAGCGTGCCGATCGAGCTGCTGAGCAAGGGCACGTCTGCACCCACACCCTTCCCTCCCCCTCAAGGGGGAGGGAATAGAAGGGGGGGGGCGTGGAGCTACCTACTCGAGAGCTTAGTGGACTTTGACTACGCGGCGAGAGAGACCCGGGTCAGCCCCGCGGATAAAGTAGACGCCCGGGGCGAGGCTTCCCACGTTGTTCGCGCCGGGCTTCAGGTCGAGGACCTTTCGTCCGGAGACGTCGAGCAGAATGATCTCAGATTTCAGATTGCAGATTGTGGATTGCAGACTTAGCACTCCGCGGACGATCGTTGCCGAGTTCGTCGTTCGCACCTCGGCGGTCGTCGTTTCCTCAACGCCCACGGAGTCGATCGGCGCGGCGAGTGTTGCCAGGCAGGCCGCAGCCATCATCGTCGTACGGGTCACGAGTGACATGGTCAGGTTGCCGAGTGTGTCGTGCTCTGTGTGGTAGTGCGGGTTGGACCCGTTCCAGATGCCCCACTCCGAGTCTTCCAGCGCGAATACACTCGCGTATCCGGCCTCCCAGAACGGGGTGTTGTCCCCGTAGACGTCTTCATCGAGGTAGTTCATCACCCGGAGGCCGATTGAGTACCAGTCGTTCGTCGAGTCGCAGAGGTTGGCGAGCGGGCGCGAGGCGGTGTTGGTGTTGATGAAGACCAGGTTGGTGTCGTAGGCGGCGTACCCGAACATGTCGAGGTTGTACGCGCCGGCGATCTTCAGGCTTTCCGGGACGGCCGTGGAATCGACCCAGTGGTAGGAGCCTTTCATCCACTGCTCTTCGCCGGAGAAGCAGAGGAACTTCACGCTCCAGCGGAACCCGGCCTGCCTGAGTACGCGCGCCAGTTCGATGACTGCGGCGGTGCCGGTGGCGTTGTCGTCGGCGCCGGGCGCGTCGTTCTGGTTGTTGCCGTTGTAGGAATCGAAGTGACCACAGGCGACCAGCATGCTCTCCGGGACGACAAGCCCCGGCAGTGTGGCTTCCACGTTGAAGGCACGAGTGGTCGGCGAGGTCAGGTAGTACGTGTCGAGTCGGACGTCGTAGCCAAGGTCGGTAAGGCGGGTGCGCAGATAGAGCGCGGCCGATTCGCACTTGAGGTTGTAGGAGTAGCGCGTACCGAAGTCCTCGAGGTCCTGAATCGTCCGTATCAGGCTGTCCTGCGATACGAGGGAAACAAGGCGCGCGACTGTCGTGTCGGCCGAGAATCGGCGAGGGGGAAGGGGGGCGGGGGACGAGGGGAGCGGACGCGGGACGAGACGGAGTTGGGTGATGGGCAAGCCCGCGGCTTTGGCCGCGCGGGCGTCGAGTTCAGGCAGGCGGACCAGCCGCAAGCGGTCGTTCTCCCAGAGCACGCAGCCCGGGATCCGAGGACCAGGATGGGAGTCCACCACCAAGTCACCAAGACACAAAGAGGACGAGGCTGGGCCGCGAGTCGGCAGTGTGCAGTCTGCAGGTTGCAGTGGCGGAACCGGGCCTTGGCGTCCTTGGCGGCTGCATTCCGGTTCCGGGTTCGGGGCCGAGTTCGCGCCGAGGCCGACTTTGGGGACGAAGAAGTAGTCGCCCGGAGACAGCTCAGCGTCCAGTACTTCCACCTGCCAGCCTTGGGATTGAAGGGAGGCGAGCTGGTCTTCGGAGAGCGGCAGGATGATGCAGGTGCCGAGGTCCTTGTACACAGGCAGTTTCTCAGCGAGGAACGCGGTCCGTTCAACCGGCTGGAGATCGAGCCTTGCCAGGTACGACGCGGGCAAAAGCGCTTTGAGCAGCAGCAGGATGGCGGCAGTTTTGACCATTCCCGGCTACCTTACACCGAACTCGGCCGTGACGGTAACCGTAACGTCTTTCTGGCGAGTCGAGGTATTGTAGATGCCGTAGTCCGAGACCTCGGTTGAGTAGGGCTCGGTAATCTGGAAGATGCCGGCCCTGGCCGAGCGCATCGCGCCGATACCAGAGCCGGAGTTCTTCGCGATCTCGACCGCCCGCTCCCTGGCATCGCGGGTCGCCTCGGCCAGGAGTTCCTTCTTGATGTCGGGCAGCTTCGAGAAGTAGTATTCAAGCGTGGACGACTGGAGCGCGACACCCTTCTGGAACATCTCGTTCGGATTGAGCGCCAGCTTCTCGACTGCTCCGACGTCCGAAGAGATGACGTAGACGCTCTGGTTGAAGCTGTACCCGGTATTGTTGCCGTTGTTGTCGAACGTCGGGTTCCGGTTGATTGGTTGTACCGAGATTTCCTTCTCGTTGATGCCGGCCGCCTTCAATTCAGCCATCAGGCCATCGAAGGTCCGGCGCGTGTCGGCATAGCCGGCACTCACGTCTCCGAGTCCGGTGTTCCGCCCGACCGATATCCGCCACTTGACGATGTCGGACTCGTACCGTTTGGTGGCCGCGCCGACCACGCGGATGGTGTTGTCCTGAGATCGGCTGCGGTAGAAGTAGTTTCCGAATACTGCGGCACCAACGACGAAGCTGATGCCGAGGATGATGGCAATCATGGTACGCATGGGAGAATATACCGACTGGGAAAGAGAGAGTAAAGGCCGCGAGTGCCCGGAGGCGAGAGCGCCAGGTCAGGAGCAGTCTTTCCTCACCGGGACGTACAACGATTGACGAGAAGCCGGAACTGACTATAATCCCGCGAATGGGTGGAACTACCGCCGCCGGCAACGATCCTCTAGCCCTGCTGTTGATTGTCGTAGTTGTGGTTCTGGCCGCCGTCGTTATCGGCCTGGCCATCCGTCGGCAGCGCCCCGGACTCAAGCGGTGGATGAGGAGGGCGCTGATCAGCAAGAGGCTGGACGTGGTAGTGCGCGACCTTGACCGGATGGCTGAGCACCTCTACGGTCTCACTGAGGGTGGTCCCGGGGCCTGGCAGAGGTTCGACCACGGCATGGCGGCTATGGCAGCGTGCCAATGGGGTGAGGCGGTCGAGCACCTCCAGAAGGCGCAGGAGCATGCAGGCGAGGCGCAACTCGTCTCCGTCCTCAATCAGGTGGGAGTGTGTCATTTCACCGAGGGACGTTTCAGCGATGCGCTGAGGTACTTCCAGGAGTCTGTCCGCCTTGCCGAACACCAGCAGGACCGGTCTGGACAGGCCGCGGCCTTGAATAACATGGCAGTTATCCACCACGTGCGTGGGGAGTTCGACCTGGCGCTGAGGCACCTGAAGCAGGCGCGGGTCCTGTACCACGAACCGGGCAGGGAGGCGGCTGAGGCGCTCATACTCAACAACACCGGGAACGTCCTGCGCGAGAAGGGCAAATTCAGCGCCGCGCTGAGTACGCAGGAAGAGGCGTTGGCGATGGCCCGCCACGCCCGGGACGAGCAGGGCGTGGCATGTGCCCTGGGCGGCCTTGGCAGCGTCCTGCGGGATCGAGGCGAGTTTGAGATGTCTCTGGAACGCTATGCGGAAGCGATTGAGACGGCCCGCAGCAGTAACTTCAGGCTGGGCATGGCGGCCTGGCTCGCGGATACAGGCTGCCTCTACCGCAACAAGGGCGAACTCGACCGGGCCCTCAAGTCCCACGAATCTGCGCTGGCGCTGGCGCAGGAGACAGGCTATCGACTGGGCGTGGTGACGGAATTCTGCAACATCGGGCTCATTCTGGCGAGCAAGGGGACGTACGAGCGCGCTGTGCCGTATCTGGCCGAGTCATTGAGGTTCTTCGTGACTGCCGGGGTGGCGAACGGTCCGCGCCAGGCGCTCTACGGACTATCCAGGAGCGAGGATTCGCTGGGTCGAGAGCGGATGCAGGCGCTACTCAGCAGAGCCGGGCTGGCGGCTGAGGCAGTTGCCGATACGCTGGCCCGGATAGACAAGATTCGCTCCCGACGCCCATGGAAGCTCGGGAAGTACAGACACCCATTTGCTCCGGCGCGCCGAGAAGCGCATCCCGAGTAGGCCCTCCCAGAAGACGCGGCGGCCACCTCCGACCTCGAACTTCCAGTCCCTGCGTGATGCTCTCCCCGCGGGGCAAGGTGGCAGTCAAGCGTCGCTTGACAGCCGGGAGGCGGGGGGTAACATACGAGTAGCGTAAGCACCCCCACTGACGTGGCATTGCGGCCGCGCGGTGAGATACCCGACCATTTGTCCAGCGTGCGACGGCGCGGTGCCAACAAGGCTGGGTCGGGTCAACACACATCTACCACCTGACAACAGAGAGGCAGTAGTGCCGCGGTCGTCGTGGCCGGCTTTGTGCTTAGGCGAGCCCGTCTGAGATGCCGGCAATCAGCAAGGACGATGGCCGTCGAGAGTCGGGCACAGGCAGGAAGCGTGGAAGGTGCCCGGCGGCTGTTGATACGCTTCGGGTCCGCTCTCTTGGGTGGAAGGCGGATTCCTCTGAAATACCCCGAGTCCGAAAGGCAGAGATGCACCTGCCCGGGCAGAGGCAGCGGCGAGAGCCGCGCCCGTGACAGGAAGAAAAGGAGACAGCAACATGAAGCAAGCCAAGTGGTTGCTGCTTGCGGTGCTGGGAATCCTCATGGTTCTCCCTGGATGCAGGTCCACGGATCCGGTGACGAATCCGGACGTCCGTGTCGCAACCTATACCCAGACAATCGGGACGTGGCCGCTGATGACAGGTGGCAAGCAGCCACAAACACAAATCGGCGATGTCACCATGTACTGGCAGTATGACTACTTCGACCCCAACCTTGACCCGGGCTCAAACGGCAACGGTCAGTTCGTCAACCTGGAGCTGGGTGTCAAGTATGAAACCTACAGTCCTACATATCCGATTACCGAGGCCCATCTGAATATCAGTACGGTACAGCCTACGGGAAGGGGATCACCAGGTAAGTACAACTTCAACGGCTATCTGCAGACTCCTTATCCTGATGCCTACACGCGCATCTTCCTGATTCCGGAAGCGGCACTGAAGGCAGTTCCGGATACCGGCTGGGATTGCGGGGACTACCTGTGGTTTCTCTGTCATGTCGCGGCCGGAGGCGTGACCGGGATGGCAGGCAATTTCCATGCTCCTCGCGGGCAGGCTTGGTGGAACGACCTCTACGCGAAGATCTCCAATCCGACTCCTCCGGATGATCCGCAGGAGCCCAGTTATCGCGAAGAAACGGCCTGGGGCTACAACATCCTTGACCCGACGCACTGGTTCCGGGCCCTTGGTCCCACCTACAAGTGGGGCGGAGTGATTCCGTACACGCTTGGTTCGCAGACGCAGGTCCTGCTGTGGGCCGGCGCCGGCCAGAATGACCCCTCGAAGGGCACAGTTGTCGGCACGGTGACGGTAACCGACGATGTTGTCAATGACGAAGGGAACGTGTACGTGCACTATCTGCTGAGCGGTGGTTGCCTGGCAGGGGAGGCACATGCCGGTGCGGACAGAACACTGCAGCTTCTGTCTGACAAGAGCAAGAAGTTCGCCCCGGGAAAGCTCGGAGTAAACGGCTCCTACTATCCCTGGGAGGATGACTTCACCTTGACCATACCCTACGAAACCGGCTGGACGACGAGTTTCGTTGTCGCAGCCCACGCTGTGGTCTACATACCGGAGACGACCACGCTGGAGACAACGGCGGAGTAGACTGCGAACGGCCGCATGGCGGCCGCGATTGCCCGGAGGCGGACGTACTAATCAGAGCATAAAATGTTTGACATGGGAGTCGGTTTGGTGTATACTGTGAGTAATGAGAGAAGACGATACTCGGCGTCTATCGCCGGCGGCTTTGGATGTGCTGCGTGTGCGGGTGATGAAA